>NZ_JBHMIY010000007.1:0-147056 GCF_042436595.1 Clostridium sp. MT-14 | reverse complement strand
ACAGGGCTGTATTTTACCAAATGTGCCAGCGGAGGACCTGAATTTAAGAAATGCGTGATATTGGATGTGACAGATGAGTCCCATGGAAATACAAATGGAGTGGGAATGGCTGATGTCACGACTAGAAAGCTATTTGATAAAATAGATTTTATCTCGATGTATACAAATTGTTTTACAAGTACTGAAATAGAACCTGCTAAGATACCTATGGTTGCCAGGAATACGGAAGATGCTGTGAGGATAGCAGTCAAATTGTGCAATGGTATAAAAAGTAAGCAGCATAAGATAGTCTGGATTAAAAACACCATGGAGCTGGGGAAAATATTGGTAAGCGAACCTCTGNTAGCAGTCAAATTGTGCAATGGTATAAAAAGTAAGCAGCATAAGATAGTCTGGATTAAAAACACCATGGAGCTGGGGAAAATATTGGTAAGCGAACCTCTGCTGCCCGAAGTTGAAAAAAATCCCAAGCTTGAAATTTTAACTGGCCCTAAAGAGATTGAATTTGAAAAGGGCGAACCTGTAGATATATGGTAGGTTAATTTGCAGTAGGCATTGAGGTTGTTTGACCGCCAATGGGCTTTTTGGAAGAAAGCCGATTGGTGGTTCTGTTTTTTATAAAAGTAACTTTGTAAGAGAGTGGATTATTGAATATTACTGTCAAAATATATATAATTAATTCTGTATATAATAATTTTTGTGAAAATTAGAATGGTGGGTATGAATATGACACATAAACCAACAGAAAGAGTCTTGAATATATTGAATCTTTTGTCAATTACCCCTAAGGGGTTAACTTTAACGGAGATTTCTGAAGCAATTAGTATACCTAAAAGTACTCTTTATCCTATTATGCAGACAATGCTGGAACGTAACTTTGTTTATCTTGAAAAAAATTCTCTAAAATATTCAATGGGAATTTCTGCTTTTTGTATTGGGGCATCTTATTCGCAAAATAAACATATGATAGATTTCATACAAAAAATAATGAAAAACATTGTAGCTGATATTGATGAAACCTGTCAGATGGGAGTTCTCGACGGAAGCGATGTATTATATGTATTAAAAGAGGATCCTGTAAAAGATATGGATATTCGTCTTATTTCCCATGTAGGGAAACGACTGCCAGCGTATTGTACAGCTCTAGGAAAAGCTCTATTGAGTGGGTATAAGATTGAAAAAATAAAATCACTTTATCCTGATGGTTTAAAAGCTGTTACAAAAAACACTATAACGGATTTTAATGTCCTAGAAGCACAATTAGAAAAGATTAGACAAACTAATGTGTCGTTAGAGGTTGAAGAAGTGACAAAATTTTTACGATGTTATGCGGTTCCTCTAGCTTCAAAGGGGAAAGTCATAGGAGCTATTAGTATAAGTATCCCGACTTTTCGAGCTACTGAGAAGAAAAATAAATTGGCAATTGAATTGTTATTAAAGGCAAAAGAAAAAATTGATTCTGTCAATTATAATTAAATTTCATCATAGGGTTTGGAAGATCCATCAGCTTCATTTAGCTGATGGATTTTTATCCGAACAAAATTTTATACATCCCTGTTCCAGGCTGCTGATTCTGGCTAGAGAATAGACTCTATACCCTTTTGATTCCAGCAATTTTCTTCCCGGCTGAAAGGATTTTTCGATAACTATGCCTATGCCTGAAACTTCAGCCCCGGCAGATTCAATCAGACGTATAGCTCCTGAGGCAGCTTCTCCTTTTGCTAAAAAATCATCTATGATTAAAATTCTATCTTTTGCAGTAATGTATTTTTTGGACAGAGTTAAGTTGTAATCTATGGATTTAGTAAAAGAGTGTATGACGGTTTGATATATATTGTCGCTTAAAATTTTTGAAGTTTCCTTTTTTAATATCACCATAGGGAGTCCCATTTGAAGTGCTGTCATGGATGCTGGAGCAATTCCGGAACTCTCAACTGTAAATATTTTTGTGGGCTTGGCTTCTTTAAAATAATTTTTAAAATAAGTGCCTATTTCGTACATCAAATTTAAGTCCACCTGATGATTTAGAAAGGAATCTACTTTTAAAATATTTTTATCAATTACAAGTCCATCTTTCAAAATTCTTCTTTTTAATGAGTCCATTTTTATACCACCTTATATAATTATTTTTGGTATTTAAATGCCAAGTAAGAGTTGGATTTTAGAAAAACCGTACTGATTATTGGAATAATACTTATTATATAGAATATAGTTTACAACTTCAACTGTTGTTAATATTGGAAAATACATAATTTAGGAATATAATATATAGTATTATATTGTATTATAGGGAGTGGTTTAAGTGGATTTTTTAGAGCTCAGCAAAAAACGTTATTCTGTTCGAGAGTATGAAAGTAAAAAAGTAGAAGATGATAAACTTTCCAGGATATTAGAGGCGGCTAAAGTGGCACCTACAGCCTGCAACAATCAACCTCAGAGACTTATTGTAGTAAAAACTGAAGAGGGGCTTGAGAAGCTCAAAAAGGGAGCAAATGTATATGGGGCTCCATTGGCTGTAATTGTATGTGTGGATCGCAGTGAGTCATGGAAAAGACCTTTTGACAAGAAGGATATTGGAGATATAGATGCAGGTATAGTGGCCACTCATATGGTACTTGAGGCAGAAGAACTGGGATTAGGTACTATATGGATAGGTTATCTAGATCCCAAGGCAGTTAAAAGCGAATTCAACATTCCAGAAAATGTGGATCCAGTGAGCATCATAGGTATAGGTTATGCAAAAGGTCAGCCTGCGTCACCGAACAGACATAGTACTGAACGTAAACCTCTAGAAAAATGGGTAAATTATGAAACTTTCTAGGGCATACAAATGAAATTTCTGTTATCATAATAACACCACCATTAGAAGAAAATTAAATTTAGTGAACAGTTTTTAGCTGTTCACTGAATTTATCGGGCTATTATTTATGAAGGCCTTGATGTTATTACCTAAGAGTTCTACAAGTCTCTGTCTTGTTTCAATACATTTGCAGCCTATATGGGGAGTTAATATGACGTTTTTCATAGAAAATAGAGGATTGCTTACGTCAAAAGGTTCCTTTTCCTGAACATCTAAAGCTGCACCTGCAATTATTCCCATCTGTAAGGCTTCTATTAAATCCTTTTCATTTATTATGGCTCCTCTTGCAGTGTTTATAATAAACGAAGTGGATTTCATGAGTTTAAATTTATCCCTGTCAATGAGATGCTTTGTATCCTCTGTAAGAGGACAGTGAATGGATACGAAGTCACTTTTAGCCAGGAGTTCTTCTAAAGATACAAATTTTACGTTGGAAATTGGTTTTATACTTCTGTTATAGACCAGAACTTTCATATCCAGAGCCAGAGCTGTCTTTATAACGCGTTGTCCTATGGCACCAGCTCCAATTATGCCCAGAGTCTTATCTTTTATTTCAACATGCGGTACCTGGAGATCTTTGGTGAAATTGCTGAAGTTCCCTTCTTTCAACATTGTCTGCTGCAGGGTAATAGATGAACATAAGCTCAATATAAAGGTGATGGCAAGTTGTGCCACTGCATCTGTACTGTAGCCGGGTACGTTGCAAACCATAATATTTTTTTTACGGGCAGCTTCTATGTCTATATTGTTGTACCCTGTTCCAGCTTCACAGATAAGTTTTACAGAAGAGGGAAATTTACATATCAAATTGCCACTTAAAGGGAGTTCCTTGGTTACTACAATATTTTGGTCTTTAACTCTTTCTAGAATTTGGTCTTCACTGCTGCTGTCATACAATGCAACTTTAGTAAATTCATCTAATACTGAGAAATTAATTTTTCCATCAAAATTGATTTTGCTTGAATTTAAAAATACAGTATTTTTCATGTTAATCCTCCATGTTATATTACAAAATATTGTGAACTGNGCTGCCCGAAGTTGAAAAAAATCCCAAGCTTGAAATTTTAACTGGCACTAAAGAGATTGAATTTAAAAAGGGCGAACCTGTAGATATATGGAGATAAGAGTATGTTAGTGCTTAAAAGTAGATATGATGTCCACAAAATGATTTAATTTATACACCAGCAACCGGTGATTATAAATTACAATATACCAGATATCAAATAATTAAGATTTGTGGTTGAAATATCTACTGGCATATAAAAGGGGAAATGTATTATGGAAAATATAGAAGTGAAAAATATACCTAAAAGCAGATGGTTTCGAATTATTCCTCCCTGTATACTTGTTTATATAATTGCGTATATGGATAGGCAAAATATATCTTTTGCGATTGCCGGGGGAATGAACAGGACTTTGGGTATAGGTTCAACTGTAGCTGGAATAGCTGCCGGTATATTTTATGTGGGGTACGTTATACTTCAAATACCAGGAGGAAATTATGCAGAACACAAAAGCGCTAAGAAATTTATATTGAAATCCATAATGGCGTGGGGTTTGATTTCAATAATAACTGGCTTTGTAAATCAAACATGGGAACTGTTGGCATTGCGTTTTGCATTAGGAGTGGCAGAGGGAGGAGTCATGCCGGCTATTCTGGTTTTGATAACTCACTGGTTTCCAAATGAAGAAAGAGGAATGGCAAATGGATTCTTTGCGTTCAATTTTGCAATAGCAAGCGTTATTACTGCTCCTCTTTCAGGATGGATAATTTCTTTTTCTAATTGGCGATGGGTTTTTATTATTGAAGGCATAATAGCATTTATGCTGATATTCATCTGGTATCCGATTTATCGGATAAAACTCAGAAGAGAAAATTATTTGCAATAATTCCAATGATATTTTTTGCATTGTCACTTACGTTTTCAGTTAAATTTAAAGCTAATATATGGACCTCCTATGTCTTCTTGGCGTTGGCGGGCGTGTTCATTCATGATTATTACAGCAGTTTCTGGTCTTTACCACCTATGTTATTTGAATCTGATGTCAGCGGAGATGCACGTGGATTTATAAATGGAATAGGCTGTTTAGGCGGATTTATAGGGCCTTATTTGGTAGGGCTCGTTATGACATATACAAATAGTTCAGATATTGGAATGTATATATTAGCCATCGTTTTATTGATAGGATGTTTTTTCAATGCAGTTATAAAGCTCCCTACTATTATAAAAGAAAATAGAAATTAGCAGCTCAAATATAGTTGGAGACTAAAAATAATAAATAATATTTATAAAAATTGGATAGGTATAACTAAGATTTGTAAAATTAAGGAGGGAAAGGAAGATATGCAATCTGAAAAGACTAGATCAGGTAAATTAAAGATTCGTGGATTACGTTGGTGGATGTTTGTATTCTTCTTAATTATAGGCATATTTAATTACATGGATAGAATTTCATTGTCCATTCCAATGTCATTGATAGGCAAGCAATTGCATATAGGAACAATGTTTACGGGAATAGTGCTGAGTGCTTTTTTCTGGAGTTATACACTTATGCAGTTGCCGGGAGGATGGTTGGTAGATAAATTTAAACCCAGAAGAATTGTGACCTGTGCATTGATAGGCTGGGGTTTGGCTGAGAGTCTAACGGGTCTTGCAAACAGCTTTATGTCTTTGATAATTATAAGGTTATTTCTTGGAGTATTTGAGGGCCCTGTTCAAGTTGGTTGTAATACATCTCTTGTTAGCTGGCTTCTTCCATATGAGCGCGGAAGGGGAAGTACATTGGTAGACAGTGGAGGCCAGCTTGGTGCTGCACTGGGCGGAATAGTAGTCACAGGTCTCATAATGTGGCTGGGTACTTGGAGGATAGCATTTGCAATATTAGGTGTGCTAACTATATTAATTGGCATTGTCGCATATTTGTTTATGAGAGACAATCCTTCAGAACATCCAATGATAACTGAAGAGGAAGTTGAATATCTCAGCAAAAATGAAACTGGGGAAGAAGATAATAAAATTACAGGAGGAAATATTCTTCTGTATTTTAAACATGCTAGTCCATGGATGTTATTGCTGGGATTTGCTTCTTATGATGCTGTTGTATATGGACTGTTGACTTGGATTCCTTATTATATACAAAAAGTTAGGCATATTTCTTTCGGAATGACAGGGGTATGGACAATGCTTATTTTTGGATGCGGGTTTATAGGTGAAATTATTGCAGGGCAATTGTCAGATCGATGGAGGAGACATCCAGGTGCTTCTACGAATGTTGTCATGAAGACAATGCTTGGATTTGCGGGTATTGCAGTAGCAATTTCTGTATTGATGGTTAATTTTGTCCAAAATGCAACTGCTGCTGTTTTATTGATAAGTATCGCCAATTTCTTTTTGCGTTGGGGTGGATTGTATTGGAGTGTACCACAAATGTTAGTGGATAAGCAACATGTAGGAAGACTGTCAGGAGCAATGAATTTCGCAGGAAATGTAACGGGAATTATAATTCCAATTTTGATAGGTTGGATTGCTGCATTCAGTGGAGGATTTACAGCTACCTTTGTTATTTTCTGTGTGGCAGGATTGCTTATGACAATAAGTTCGATATCTATAAACTATTCTCATAAATTAAGTTAAGGATCACTTGATTTGATGTTATATAATATAAAAAGGATTGCTCTAAAATTTATTTTAGGACAATCCTTTTTATATTTAATGAGAATTGTTATATTATAATTGATAAATAATAGTTAATGGTGTGGGAATCAATCAAAACTTTCAATTGGTAAACCCAATTATAAATATAGTATAATAATTGATTCGTGATATAATGATTTTGGATGCCTTAAGGAGGGGATGATAGTCAATATGGAAAAACTTATAATCGATCCATATGAATTTATAACTGTGGATCTTAAAGGGGCAAAAGCAGTATTTTCAACGGCTAGGAGTAATTTAAATTTTAATAAAGCAGAGGATGAAGGAAAAAAAAACATTGAAAATTTAAAGAAATGGTTTAAATTAGAAAATGTGGGATTTTTAAACCAGGTACACGGATGTGAAATTGTCATATATAATCCCGACGATAAAGTGAAAGATGGAGATGGCATAATTACCAATAGATCCTGTACAGCTGTAGGAGTTTTTAATGCGGATTGCGTTCCTGTTATTATATATGATAGAGAGAAAAAGGTAATAGCTGCAGTTCACAGCGGATGGAAGGGGACACTGGCCTGCGTTGTTTCTAAAGCTATTGAAAAACTTGAAAAAGAATACAGCAGTAAACCTGAAAATTTACAGGTGTGTGTGGGACCACATATTCACAGCTGCTGCTATGAGGTAGGAGAAGAATTTAAGAATAAATTTAAAGATGATTCTTTCTACAGGAATAAAGACCACATATTCAATGGAAGAAATTTAGATTTAAAAAAGTGTATATTATATCAATTGTTAGAAAAAGGAGTAAACAGGCAAAATATAAACTATTTGGATATTTGTACAGCATGTAATAGGGAGTTTAAATTATATTCTTATAGAAAAGATAGAGGTACTGGAAGAATGTTTTCATTTGTTTATTTGGATACACTCGCTGAAGAAGGTTAAAATTATGTATTTCTGATTTTCTTAATTATTAGGTTATAGCTGTTAATTTTAGGTCTATAAGGAGGATAAATATTATGTTACAGAAAAAAATATTGATAGTAGATGATGAAGAACATATTTGTGAACTTATTGGATTCAATCTTAGAAAAAATGGATACAGAACTATTGTAGCAGCTGATGGTTTAAATGGACTTAAGATAGCAAGAGAAGAAAAACCTGATCTCATCTTACTAGATGTTATGCTGCCAGAGTTAGATGGTTATGAGGTCTGTAAAGAGATAAGAAAAGACAGTGAAATTTCTTCTACCCCTGTAATAATGATAACAGCTAAAGGAGAAGAATTTGACAGAGTATTAGGACTTGAACTTGGGGCAGATGATTATATAACAAAACCTTTTTCCATAAGGGAAATGGTAGCTAGAGTAAAAGCTGTACTGAGACGTTTAGAAGAGAGAAGCATAAGCAAAACTTATAGTTTTGGAGATATAAGTGTGGATTTTGACAAACATGAGGTAATTAAAGGTGAACATAAAGTTGAATTGACATTGAAGGAATTTGAACTTTTAAAGATACTCATAGAAAACAGAGGGAGAGTCATGACTAGAGATTTTCTATTGGATAAAGTGTGGGGTTATGAATATGCTGGAGAAACCAGAACTATAGATGTGCATATAAGACATTTGAGGCAAAAGATAGAAGATGGAAATAAAGCTCCCAAATATATAGAAACCATCAGAGGAATTGGCTATAGATTCAATTCGGAGGGGTAGCTGGTGATAAAATGAAGAGAAAATTGATGCTTTCCATGTTGGTAACACTTATATTTAGCATGCTTATAACTACTTTATTATTTATAATCATCGAAAATCGTGAATATATTGAAAATATGAAACAGACTTTAAAATTGAATAACCAGATTATAATAAATGTGATACAAAATAAGCTCCCAGAAGATATAAGCAGTTTTTCTACAAAGAATTTTAAAAATGCTATTATAAGGGAAACATTTATAGATAAAAAAGGAAAAGTGCTCAGCGATTCTGTAGCTTCAAAGGAAAGCATGGGTAATCACAATTCCAGAAAAGAAGTACAGGAGGCCAGAAAAAATGGGACCGGCTACGACGTAAGGCTAAGTGATACTACAGGTAAAAAGACGCTGTATTTTGCCACTGCATTTGGTGACGGCTATATAATGCGGAGTGCTCTTACCATGCAGACAATTAAGGGACTTGAGGGAAATTATTTTAAATATTACGTACTCATAATGTTTTTTTCTGTATTGGTGTCCATGATGTTTTCCGAAAAACTTTCAAAGTCTATAGTCAGTCCTATTGAAAAACTTCAACGTACTACTTCCAGCATAGCAGGTGGAAATTTTGACAACAGGGTCAAAATTAATTCCGATGATGAAATAGGCCAGCTTGCTATTACTTTTAACAATATGGCAGATAAGCTTCAGATTACATTGGAGGATTTGGTGGATAAACGCAATAAACTAGAGGCCATATTAAAGAGTATGGATAATGGCGTAATAGCTGTAGACATGGATTACAAGATAATAATGATAAATCCATATGCAGAGAGGATATTTGGAGTTCATAAGAACATAATAGGAAAAGATCTTCTGGATGGAATAAGGGATTTTGAACTGGAAGACATATTTAAAGATGAAGAGGATGATTACAGGGAAATAAAAATACTCTGGCCAAGGGAAAGAATACTGAGAATAAAAAGAGCTTTTATCATTAACGGCAGGGAAAAAATAGGGAAAGTAGCTGTAGTTCAGGATATAACAGATATAAAGAAATTGGAGAATATGAGATCCCAATTTGTGGCCAATGTTTCTCACGAATTAAAGACGCCTCTTACATCTATAAAAGGTTTTGCAGAGACATTAAAATATGTGGAAGACGAGGAAGATAAGAACAAGTTTTTAAATATAATAAATGATGAGGCAAATAGATTGACAAGACTGATAAATGATATTTTGACATTGTCGCATATAGAAAACAGTAAAATGGATAAATCTGAAATAATAGAAACAAACAACATAATAGAAGATATATGTTGCATGGTGGAGGCTTCAGCTGATAAAAAACATATAGTTATAAAAAAACAACTCTGTAAGCCACCGGGTATATGGGGTGATCCAGATAGATTTAAGCAGATGATCATAAATTTGGTGGACAATGCAATAAAATATACCGATAATGGCGGAAGGGTTAGCATTAATACAGACGTTAGAGACAACAATTATTTAATTTCTGTAGAGGACAACGGAGTTGGAATTTCAAAAGTACATCAGAAAAAATTATTTGAAAGGTTTTATAGGGTGGATAAAGCCAGATCCAGAAGCGCAGGGGGAACGGGACTTGGGCTTGCCATAGTAAAACATATAGTTTTAGCATTTAATGGAACTATAGAACTTAAAAGTGAAATTGGTGAAGGCAGTAAGTTTACAGTTAAAATTCCCATAGATTTAAATAAAAACCTAAGTACATGATTGAGAATAGACAGTTGAATTGGAACTGTCTATTTTTTAGTATAAATGTTAATTTTAATTAACATTCGTATAATAATATATTAACCTTGATGGGATATTATAAACAATGTAGTAATTAATTTTGTAAATATTACATATAAGTATTTTAAGGAGGTCTATGGAATTATGAAAAAAAAAGGTTTAAAAGGCCTTATGCTGATCATGTCTGTTGTTTTGGCAATAGGGGTTCTGGCAGGTTGTGGTGGAAATAGTGGCAGTAGCAGTACAGAAAATAGTACAAACGATACTAAAAAAGAGGAGATATCGGGTTCAATAACACTTGCAGGATCCACAGCTCTTCAGCCATTGGCAGAACAAATTGGAAAGACATTCGCAGAAAAAAATCCTAAAGCAACAGTTAACGTTCAAGGCGGAGGAAGCGGTACGGGATTGAATTTGGCTCTTCAGGGAACTGCAGATATAGGAAATTCTGATGTGACAGCAGAGTCAAAATTAGATGCAGCTAAGGCAAAAGAACTTGTTGACCATAAAGTCTGTGCTATAGGTTTTGCAGTAGTGGTCAACCCTAGTGTCAAGGTTGACAATTTGACTAAAGAGCAGATACAGAAGATATTTACCGGAGAGATCACCAATTGGAAAGATGTAGGCGGAGATGATATGAAGATAAATGTAATAAACAGAACTAAGTCATCCGGAACAAGGGCTACATTTAAAGACACAGTAATGGGCGGTAAAGATGAAAAGGAAGGTCTTGGTACAACCCAGGATTCAAATGGAAATGTTGAAAATGCCATTAAGACAACACAGGGTTCTATAAGTTATCTTGCACTTTCATATTTAACTGATGCAGTTAAGTCAAATGTGAAGGCCTTAAAAATAGAAGGAGTGGAAGCTACTTCAGAGAACATAATTGCGAAGAAATATCCATTCTGGTCATATGAACACATGTATACAAAGGGAGAAGCAAAAGGTGTTGCAAAAGCGTTTATAGATTACGTACTCAGTGATGAAAATACAGATACAGTAAAGAAACTTGGATATATACCAATGAGTGAGTTGAAATAAAAGTCATTTTTAAATATTTTGCTGGCTGGCTGTGAGTGGCTGGCCAGCAAAATTAATGTTGGGGTTGGTGAGTATGAAAAAAAAATCATTTAGGAATAAACTCAAAGACGAATATATGGGAAGGGGATTTGCGACACTTTGTGGTGTTATGATTATAATTCTCACCCTTAGTATAATAATTTTTATAGCCTCAAAGGGTATGAATACATTTGTAAAGAGAGGATATCCTCTAATGCAATTTTTATTTACATCAAGTTGGGTTCCTGATACTAGCACGCCTAAGCTTGGTGCTGCTATATTTTTTGTAGGTTCTACATTGGTTTCCATAGGAGCTGTCATATTGAGTGCACCTGTAAGTGTAGCGTTGGCTGTATTTATGAATTATATATCTCCTAAAATAGGCTCCAGGATATTACAACCTTCTCTGGAATTATTCGTAGGTATACCTTCTGTTGTATATGGCTGGGTTGGATTCAGCGTATTGATTCCCTTTTTAAAAACACATTTTGGCGGTATAGGATTTAGTGTGATTGCGGGAATATTAGTACTTAGCGTTATGATATTGCCTACTATAGCGAGCATTTCAGCAGATGCCGTAAAAACCATTCCGAAAGGATATATGGAAGCTTCCTATGGGCTTGGGGCGACCAGATGGCAGACTATATCCAAAGTAATAATCCCGTCAGCTAAAAATGGAATACTTACTGGAATAGTACTTGGACTTGCAAGAGCTTTTGGTGAAGCACTGGCAGTACAGATGGTAATAGGAAATACAATAAAATTTCCTGAGAACATTTTGAGTCCTACGTCTACACTTACCAGTATTTTGACCATGGATATGGGGAACACTGTAAATGGGACTGCATGGAATGATGCACTCTGGTCATTGGCGCTATTTCTTTTAATAATTTCTTTTATATTTATTTTGATAATAAGAGCAATAGGAAAGGGAAGTGAAATTAAATGATAGATGCCAAGACAAAAGATAAAATTTGGACTGGAGTTCTTTATGGAGTAACGGTTTTTATAGTAACCCTTTTGGTTGCTTTAATAGGTTATATATTATTTAAGGGTATAGGTTTTTTTAAACCGTCTTTTTTGTTTGGAGACGCTAAATTCGGAGAGGCAGGAGGAGGTATAGGTCCCCAACTTTTTAATTCATTTTATATGCTTGTGGTTTCATTGATTATAAGCGTGCCCTTTGGAGTAGGAGCTGGCATATATCTAGCTGAATATGCCAAAAGAGGTGTGTTTTTAAATACCATAAGGTTATGTATAGAAACAATGGCTTCTCTTCCATCTATTGTGGTTGGGTTATTCGGGCTTCTCATATTTGTAAATGCCACTCAGTGGGGATTTACGCTCCTATCAGGAGCTCTTGCTATATCGGTGTTGAATCTGCCAGCTTTAACCAGGGTAAGCGAAAATGCTATAACTGCAGCATCGGCTCCGGTAAAGGAAGCAAGTCTTGGACTTGGCGCAACTAGGTGGCAGACTATATCAAAGATTGTTCTTCCATCAGCTATACCTCAAATTTTGACGGGTGTAATACTCGCGGCAGGAAGGATATTTGGTGAAGCAGCAGCACTGTTGTATACTGCTGGAATGACTGCACCTAAATTGAATTTCTCATTTTTTAGTTTGACAAACAGCGGTTCGGCATTTAGCGTAATGAGACCGGCGGAGAGTTTAGCAGTTTATATATGGAAACTCAATTCAGAGGGTATGGTGCCCGATGCGTCGCAGATAGCTAATAAGGCATCTGCAGTCTTAGTCATTATGGTATTGTTATTTAACTTTTTAGCGAGAATAATAGGTAAAAAAATATATGAATCCTATACAGGTAAGAAATAGGGAGGGGAACTAATGTATATAATGCAAACTGAGGATCTTGATTTGTACTATGGGGCGGTTCAAGCTCTTAAAAAAGTAAATTTAAATGTAGAAAAAAATTCAGTTACGGCACTGATAGGACCTTCTGGATGTGGAAAATCGACATTTTTGAGGACTTTAAACAGAATGAACGACTTAATAGATTCAGTTAAAATTCAAGGCAAAGTTTTATTTGAAAACAAAGATGTATATAGCGAATATGACGTAATAGATTTGAGAAAGAGAATTGGAATGGTATTTCAGGCGCCAAATCCTTTTCCAATGTCCATATACAATAATGTGGCCTATGGACCTAGAATACATGGAATAAAGGATAAGAATAAATTAAATGAAATCGTGGAAAAGAGTTTAAAAGGTGCAGCTATATGGGATGAAGTAAAGGATAGGTTAAATAAAAATGCATTGGGACTTTCAGGAGGTCAGCAGCAAAGACTCTGTATAGCCAGGACTCTTGCAGTAGAACCAGATGTGCTTTTAATGGATGAGCCCACATCTGCACTTGATCCAATATCCACTCTTAAAATAGAAGAACTTATGGACATTTTAAAGAAAAAATATACTATAATAATAGTAACCCATAATATGCAGCAGGCTGGAAGAATATCCGATTATACAGCTTTTTTCTTAAATGGCGAAGTTGTGGAAAATGATAAGACCGAAAATATTTTTTATAAACCTAAGGATAAGAGGACAGAGGATTACATTACGGGAAGATTTGGATAAAATTATGGGTTTATGCAAAATGATAAAATAATCAATAATTTAAGAGAGGTGACGGATTATGACAAGAAAAGCATTTGACAATGCATTAAAAGAAATTCACAATGATGTGCTTAGAATGGGCAGTATAGTTGAAAAGCAAATTCATCAATGCATAGAATCACTGGTAAATCAAGATGAAGAGTTGGCAGAGCAGACTATAAAAAATGATGATCTAGTAGATGAGCTTCAGAGGGAAATAGAGGATAAATGTATAAAGGTCACTGCGAAGGAACAGCCTCTTGCTATAGATCTGAGAACAGTATTTACAAATTCTAAACTTATCATGGACCTTGAAAGAATAGCGGATCATGCGGTGGATATAGCGAAAATAACCTTAAGACTCAAAAATGAGAAATATGTAAAGAGGCTTATAGATATACCTGAGATGTCGAGTATAGTTAATGGCATGATAAAGACATCCCTGGATTCCTATGTGCAGAGGGATCTTGAAAAGGCCTATGAAGCTTGTAAAATGGATGATAAAATAGATGCGTTATTTAAAAAGGTGTTTACTGACATGATTAAGATTGCGGAAAAGGATGAAAGCAAGGTAAATCAGATGATCCAATTGGTACTTGTATGCAAGTATCTGGAAAGGATAGCGGATCGTGCTACAAATATATGTGAGGGAACAATATATCTAGTTACAGGAGAACAGAAAGATTTAAATGAATAGAATAAGTATATAGAATTTCTTAAGTTTTAAGTATTTCGATGCTTAAAACTTTTTTTGTTTAATTTTTAGTAATTTTATGGTATACTTTATTAGGTCGAAATGAACATTCTCAATGATCAGGAGGTATGTGATGTTTACTTTTACTCCCAAGGAAGACAAGTTTTATATGTTTTTTACACAGACAGCTGATATTGCTTACAAGGCTTCGAAATTACTGTGGGATTTTATGTATGATCTGAAAAATTCAGAAGAAAATTTAAAAAAGATAAAGGAAGTAGAACATGAGGGAGACAGAAAACAGCATGAAATACTGGAACAGTTAAATAAGACATTTATTACTCCCTTTGACAGAGAGGATATATATGTAATTGCAAAGGATATGGATGATATTATTGATTTAATAGAATCTACTGCCAGCAGGTTTGTCATGTTAAATGTAAATGAATGTACTAAAGAGGCCTTTCAATTAAGCAGTATGATAGTGGAATCCTGCAAGCAGATAATAGTTTTGATGGAAGAGTTGAAAAATATGAAAACGAGTAAAAAACTTTCACGTGTTATAATAGATGTAAATAGGATAGAGGAACAAGGAGATGTACTTTCGAGAAAAGCTATTGGGGATATATTTAGATCAAGTATGAAAGTTATAGATGTTATGAAGTGGAGGGAAATATATCAATATCTTGAAAATACGCTGGATGCCTGTGAGGATTTAGCAAATGTTGTCGAAGGAGTAGTAATGAAAAATGCCTAGCGCTTTGACTTTAACTGTAATAATAGTTGTGATTGCAATAATATTTGATGTTATAAACGGTTTTCACGATAGTGCCAATGCTATAGCTTGTGTTGTGTCTACCAGGGTAATGACTATGAGAGAAGCGGTTATAATGTCAGCTTCTCTAAATTTTGTCGGCGCTTTTATGAGTGTGAAGGTTGCCCAAACAATAGGCAATGGTATAGTGGATCCAAACGATGTTACGCAAAGTGTAATTATAGCTGCACTGATGGGAGCTATAATCTGGAATCTGATAACCTGGTATTTCGGCATACCAAGTAGTTCTTCTCATGCCCTTATAGGCGGACTAGTAGGATCTGCCATTGTCTATAAGAGCTCATTTCTAATAATCAATTGGCCGGGACTTTTTTGGAAAGTTATTGTCTGGCTGGTATTGTCACCAATAATAGGATTTATAGCAGGATTTGTATTTATGAATGTGATGAATATGATACTGAAAAATACAAGACCGCGTACGGTTACGAGGATTTTTTCAAAGGCTCAAATATTTTCAGCTATGTTAATAGCTTTAAATCATGGTGGAAATGATGCTCAAAAGACTATGGGAATAATAACTATGACATTGGTGAGTGCTGGATTTCTTGATAAATTTTCAGTACCTCTATGGGTTAAGGTATGCTGTGCATTATCCATGGCACTGGGTACTGCTTTAGGAGGAAAAAAGATAATAAAAACGATGGGATCCAAAATGGCCAGAATGACGCCGGTAAATGGATTTTCAGCAGAAATGGGAGCTTCGGCGGTAATATTTACGGCTACTATGTTTGATGCACCTGTCAGTACAACTCATATAATAACCACATCCATAATGGGAGTTAGTTCTGCTAAGAGATTTTCTGCAGTGAGGTGGGCTGTAGTCAAAGACATAGTCACAACGTGGATATTTACTATACCTAGTTGTGCTGCAATTTCAGGAATTCTTATATTTTTATTGAGTTTATTTTAATGGGTTGTAGTAAATATTTAATTTAAATAGGAGTCTAATACATATGAAAAATAAAATTAAGACAGTGAAACCTGGAAGTATTGCAGAAGAGATGGGAATAGAAAAGGGTGACTGTCTTTTATCAATTAATGGTGTTGAAATCAAAGATATAATAGATTATAAATTTTTAATAAGTGATGAATATGTAAAAATAGAAATAGAAAAAGAAAATAGAGAGATGTGGGAACTTGAAATAGAGAAGGAATACGATGAGGAACTGGGGGTGGAGTTTGAGGAGACAATTTTGGATAGACCTAAAAACTGTCATAATAAATGTATTTTTTGCTTTATAGATCAGCTCCCTTCAGGAATGAGAGATACTCTTTATTTTAAGGATGATGATTCAAGACTGGCTTTTTTTCAGGGAAATTTTGTCACTCTTACTAACATGACTGAAGGGGATATAGATAGAATAATTAAGTATAGAATCAGTCCTATAAATGTATCTGTTCATACTACTAATCCTGAACTTAGAATGAAGATGCTCAACAACAGATTTGCAGGAAATATATATGAACGCCTGAAGAAACTGACTGAAAATGAAATAAAGATAAATTGTCAGATAGTACTATGCCCTGGTATAAACGATGGAATAGAGTTTCGAAAAACTGTAGAGGACTTATATAAATTGTATCCGGAAATTGAAAATGTGGCAGTAGTGCCAGTGGGAATTACGAAATACAGACATGGACTTTTTAAGCTTAAGCAGTATGATAGAATTTCTGCTGGAGAACAATTACATATTGCAGAAGAACTTCAAAGTAAATATCTGATGGAAATAGGATCTCCCTTTGTAAGGCTTTCTGATGAGTTTTATCTTATTTCCCGCAGGAAAATTCCAAATTCAAAGTTTTATGAAAACTATAAGCAGTTGGAAGACGGTGTTGGCATCGTAAGACTTTTTAGAGATAATATAGACAGAGAGATCACATGTTTAAGAAAGGACATAAAAGGATCTTTTACTTTTTTAACAGGAGATTTAGCATATGATGATGTAAAGGCTGCTGCTGATAAGATATCAAAAGAGAATCAGGATATAGTGATTTATGTAAAAAAGATAATAAATAATTTCTTTGGCAATACTATAACTGTGGCGGGGCTTGTTACAGCAAGTGATATAGTAGAACAAATTCAGAATGACAATCTGGGAAAGTATGTAATTATACCGGAATGTATGTTTAGAAAAGGATATGAACTTTCAAAGTCAAAAGGCATGGTATTTTTAGATGATGTAACTTTAACGGATTTAGAGAAAATTTTAAAGAGAAAAATATTTGTATGTGATTATACGGGAAAGGATCTAATACGGATTATAAATGAAAACAGTGAGGTGAAATGATCAATGGGAAAGCCAATAGTAGCCATAGTGGGAAGGCCAAATGTAGGGAAGTCCACTTTGTTTAATAAATTAGCAGGCAAGAGAATATCCATAGTAGAAGATACTCCTGGAGTTACTAGAGATAGAGTATATGCAGAGGCAGAGTGGTTAAAATATAACTTTACTATAATTGATACAGGAGGAATTGAACCAGAAAATAATGATATAATATACCTTCAGATGAGAAGGCAGGCTCAGATGGCAGTTGAAATTGCTGACGTGATAATATTTATAGTTGACGGAAAAGAAGGGCTTGTTGATTCTGATAGAGAAGTGGCCCAGATGCTTAGAAAGAGTAAAAAATCAGTGGTGCTTGTAGTAAATAAAATAGACAGTGCAAAACAAGAGGTTTCTACTTATGAGTTTTATAATCTAGGTATAGGTGATCCTATAGCTATCTCAGCTTCTCAGGGATTGGGTCTGGGTGATATGTTGGATAAGGTAGTGGAGAATTTTCAAGATAACAGCGGTGAAGATGAAAATGGAGATTATATAAAGATAGCTTTTATAGGTAGGCCAAATGTTGGAAAGTCATCTCTTATAAATAAATTACTGGGTGAGGAAAGAGTTATTGTAAGTGAAATTCCCGGTACTACAAGAGATGCTGTAGACAGCTATCTAGACACAGAAGAAGGCAAATTTTTATTGATAGATACGGCAGGTATTAGGAGGAAGAGCAAGGTTAAAAAGGAAGTGGAAAAATATAGTGTTATAAGAACTTATACAGCAGTGGAAAGAGCAGATGTATGTGTACTTATGCTTGATGCCACCCAGGGTATAAGCGAGCAGGATGAAAAGATAATAGGCTATGCCCATGAATTGAATAAATCCATCATGGTTGTGATCAATAAATGGGATCTGATAGAGAAGGATGCAAAGACAACAAATATTTATAAGAATAATATAAATAGAGGTCTTTCTTTTATGACTTATGCACCCTATCTTTTCATATCTGCAAAAACAGGACAGAGAATACACAAAGTATTGGAAACAGTAAAACTGTGTTATGAAAACTACTGTAAAAAAATAAAGACAGGGGTGTTAAATGACGTTATAAGCAGGGCAGTTATGATGAAGGAACCACCGGTTATTGGAACTAAGAGATTGAAAATATACTATGTCACCCAAACGGGAAATAAACCCCCTACTTTCGTGTTTTTTGTAAATGATCCTACTTGTATTCATTTTTCTTATGAGAGATATATAGAAAATCAATTGAGAGACAGCTTTGATTTTACAGGCACTGGAATAAAACTTGAATTTAGAGAAAGGAAGGGTTAGCTGTGGGTTTATCTGTATCTTTTTTAGGAGGGGGAAGTTTCGGAACAGCCCTTTCTATAATGCTTGCTAAAAAGGGAATTGAAGTGAATTTGTGGGATAGAAAAAATTCCATAGTTCAGGACATAAATGAAAGAAGGGAAAATATTAAATACCTTCACAAAGTATTGATTCCCAATAACGTAAAAGCATCTATAAATGCGGAACAGGTAATTAAAGAAAGCGGTATTTTGGTTTTAGCAGTTCCGTCTCAGGCCGTAAGGGAAGTGTGTAAAAATTTTAAGCAGTTTATAAGCAAAGATCAGATAATTGTAAATATAGCCAAGGGAATAGAAGAAAAAACGGGCAAAAGACTTTCTGAAGTTATTGAAGAGGAACTACCTGAAAATAAAGTGGTAGTGCTTTCAGGACCAAGTCATGCAGAAGAGGTAGCTCTTGATATACCTACAACGGTAGTGGTATCTTCAAAAGATGTCAACTGCAGTAAAAAAATCCAAAACCTTTTTACAACAAGCAAATTTAGAGTGTATACCAATAAAGATATAGTGGGAGTTGAAATTGGAGGTGCTGTTAAAAATATAATTGCACTGGCAGCAGGAATCTCAGATGGAATAGGTTATGGTGATAACTCAAAGGCAGCTCTTATGACCAGAGGGATTGCAGAAGTGGTGAGAATTGGAGAAAGGCTTGGAGGTAAAAGAGAAACATTTTCAGGACTTTCGGGCATAGGAGATCTTATAGTTACCTGTACCAGCATGCACAGTAGAAACAGAAGAGCTGGAATACTTATAGGTCAGGGCAAATCAGTAGAAGAGGCAATTAAGGAAGTTAATATGGTAGTCGAAGGTATATCAGCTTGTAGAGCTTTTTATAAGCTTAAAAATAAGCTAAATGTAGAAATGCCTATAACGGAGGCTCTTTATGAGATACTTTTCAAAGGAAAAGATCCAAGATATACTGTATATGAATTGATGACAAGAGCCAAAAAAAGCGAAACATATTGAAAATTAATTTGAGCTGTAAGTGAAATAATATGTAATAAAATATGCTCCACCAAAATATATATATACTGTTAATATTAGATTATTGGAGGGTATATTTTGGAAAACTTTAATATATACAAGGATATCGCAGAGAGAACTCAGGGAGATATATATGTGGGAGTTGTGGGCCCTGTTAGAACTGGAAAATCCACTTTCATAAAAAAATTCATGGAAATAATGGTACTTCCCAACATAGATAATTCTTATAAAAAACAGAGGGCTAAAGATGAATTGCCCCAAAGTTCTTCAGGAAAATCAATTCATACTACTGAGCCTAAATTTGTTCCCAATGAAGCTATAGAGATAAGTTTAAATGAAAGTACTAAGTTTAAAGTGAGAATGGTGGATTGCGTTGGGTATATAGTTAAGAGCGCATTGGGATACATGGAGGGAGAAGAAGCTAAAATGGTTACCACTCCATGGTATGACTATGAAATACCTTTTGAAGAAGCTGCTGAAATTGGAACTAAAAAGGTAATAAATGAACATTCAACTATAGGGCTTTTAGTGACTACGGATGGTTCTATAACAGATATAAGCAGGGATGATTATGTTGACGCTGAAGAAAGAGTGGTAAATGAACTCAAGTCAATAAATAAGCCTTTTATGGTAATCTTAAATTCACAACATCCTTATGAGCCTGATACCATGGCTTTAAAGAAAGAATTGGAGAACAAATATGATGTACCTGTTCAATGTATGGATGTACTTAATATGAAAGAAGATGACATAACAAATGTATTTCAAAGAATACTTAAAGAATTCCCAATTAAGGAAATAAATATTGATATGCCTGAATGGATAGAAAAAATGGAGCCCTCTCATTGGCTGAAATTAGATTTCATAAATTTGGTAAAGGATATGTGCGGCAGCGTGTATAAAATAAGGGATATAGTAAAATCTGTAGATGGATTTTCAGATGTAGAATTTGTGGGAGAATCTGAGGTAAAAGAAATTAATATGGGAGAGGGCACTGCCAGCATTGATTTAAAACCTAAAAAAGATCTTTACTATAAGGTATTAGGAGAGGTATGCGGAAAGGAAATTCAAGGAGAAAATGATCTGCTGAATATAGTAAGAGAAATGCACAGTGCAAAAGTGGAATATGACAAGATTTCAACGGCTTTGAAAGATGTTAGAGAAACCGGTTATGGTCTAGTAGCACCTCAGCTTTCAGAAATGAAGCTGGAGGAACCGCAGATAGTAAAACAGGGAAATAAATTTGGAGTAAAATTAAAAGCAAGTGCTCCATCCCTGCACTTCATACGCGCAGATATTGAAACGGAGATTTCACCTATAATGGGTACAGAAAGGGAAAGTGAGGAAATGGTCAAATCCCTGCTGGAGCAATTTGAAAGCGATCCTTCTAAAATATGGCAGAGCAATATGTTTGGCAAGTCACTGGAAATATTGGTGAAAGAGGGACTTCAAAACAAACTCTATAAGATGCCAGAGGATATTCAGATTAAAATACAAAAAACACTTCAGAAAATTATAAATGAAGGCAATGGCGGCTTGATATGCATTATACTTTAAGTTTTAAAAATACATTTTATTGTGATTTTGTCTAATATATATTACTATTTTAGAATTATATTTTCAGATCTACGGCTTCAGGCAGTTGTATTTAATTGTCTGAAGCTTTAAGTTTATTTTATCAAATAAATGTATAAAATTACTATAAATATGTCTATTAGAGATGTTTTGTGATATAATCGTTTTAAACTACAATTTAGAGAAAGTTTTAATATGGATTTATCAGCTCTGAAATATAAAATTTATCTTGAAATTATTATATGTATTTATGTATAATTAGTTGTAGACTTATGTGGTTTTGTGGAAGGATGAAATTATAATGATTAAAAGCATGACAGGATATGGGAGGGGCACAGTAGAAAGTGATGGACAGAGTTTTACAGTAGAAATAAAAAGTGTAAATCACAGATACTGTGATTTAAATATTAAAATGCCAAAAAGCTTTATGCCGTTAGAAGACAGAATAAGAAAAGTAGTTCAACAAAAAATAAATAGAGGTAAAGTAGATATATTTATAACTCAGGCGGATTTTGGCAATTGCTCTACAAGGGCTGTACTAGATGAAGAATTAGCGGACAGCTATGTAGAGTGTTTAAATAGGATAAGAGAAAAATATGATATAAAAGAGGGTGTATCTCTTGATTTAATTGCTAGATTCCCGGATGTGATAACATTGAAAAAGGAAGAGGATGATCTTGAAAGCGCTTGGGAATATTTATTACAGGCTCTAAATGATGCTATTTCCATGCTCATGGACATGAGAGAGAAAGAAGGAGAAAAGTTAAAGGAAAATATGATTGAGAAATGCAGCCATATTCAAGCTTTAATGGATGATATAGAAAAGCAATCTTTTAAGATACCTGAAGAGTATAGAGAAAAACTTTCAGATAGATTAAAAGATCTATTGGGAAAATATCCGGTAGATGAAAATAGGCTGGCAATGGAAATTGCACTATTTGCAGATAAGTCCTGTATTGATGAGGAAATTGTAAGGTTAAATAGTCATATAATTCAGTTTAAAGATACTTTAAATGTTGATGAACCTGTAGGAAGAAAGCTTGATTTTATATTACAGGAGATGAATAGAGAGGCAAATACCATTGCATCTAAATCGACAAATTTAGAAGTAACGCGGCTGATATTAAATGTAAAGAATGAGATAGAAAAAATAAGAGAACAGATACAAAATGTAGAGTAAACAGGAGGAAATGTATGGGTATTAAGTTAATAAATATAGGCTTTGGAAATATTGTTTCAGCAAATAGATTGGTGGCTATAGTGAGTCCAGAGTCTGCACCGATAAAGAGAATAATTCAGGAGGCAAGAGATAGGGGAATGCTCATCGATGCCACTTATGGAAGAAGAACAAGAGCTGTTATAATAACTGACAGTGATCATGTAATACTTTCAGCGGTTCAACCTGAGACTGTAGCACATAGATTGTCGTCTAAAGATGGAGAAGATGAAATCAGTGAGGTTGAGGAATAATGCGAAAAAAAGGTCTTCTAATTGTAATATCGGGGCCTTCTGGAACAGGAAAAAGTACAGTATGCAAAGCCCTGATAAAAAAGGATAAATTTTGGATTTCTGTTTCAGCTACCACAAGATCTCCACGAAAAGGTGAAGTAGATGGAGTGAATTATTATTTTTTGACTGAAGAAGATTTTAAAAATAAAATAAAAAACAATAATTTTTTGGAATATGCAAAAGTATATGGGAATTATTATGGAACTCCTAGGTCCCAGGTTTTAAAAGCTATAAAAGAGGGAAATGACGTAGTACTCGAGATTGATATTCAGGGGGCTTTGATGGTAAAAGAGACCTATCCTGAAGGCGTATTTATATTTATACTTCCTCCTTCAATGGAAGAACTTAAGAAGAGAATTATAAGTAGAGGCAGTGAAACACCAGAATCCTTCATGACTAGATTCAGTTCGGCCTATAAGGAAATAAATTATGTATCAAAATATAACTATGTGGTTATAAATGATACTGTAGATAATGCCGTAAGAAATATAGAGAGTATAATTGCGGCGGAAAAATGCAGAGTGGATAGAGTTAAAGATGAAATATTAGATCCTAAGGAGGGAATTACATATGAACAACTCGATGATAAATCCATCTATTGTAGATCTATTAAAAAGAGTGGACAATAGATATACATTAGTTGCTGTGACATCTAAGAGAGCAAGGCAATTGATTGATGGATCTGAACCTTTGGTGAATATAGATTCAACTAAACCAGTTACTATAGCTATTAATGAAATATATCAAAATTTGATTACTTACGAAACTGTAAAAGAAGGTATTAAGTAATGTTGAATGTAAGTGATAGGAAAACGGTAGTTATAGGAGTAACTGGTGGAATAGCAGCTTATAAGGCGCTGGATGTGGTAAGCAGGCTAAAAAAAAGAAACTTTGAGGTAAATGTCATAATGACAAAATCCGCAGTGAAATTTGTAACGCCGCTTAGTTTTCAGACTATGAGCCAGAATATAGTAAATGTTGATATGTTTCAGGAACCGAGAGCTTGGGAAATACAGCATATCTCCCTTGCAAAGAAGGCAGACTTACTGGCGGTTATTCCGGCAACTGCGGATATAATAGGAAAAGTGTCAAGTGGCATAGCAGATGATCTCTTAACTACTACAATTATGGCAACCAAAGCTCCTGTGGTTTTTGCTCCTGCCATGAACACAAATATGTACAACAACCCCATTGTACAGGACAATATCAATAAACTCATGAAATTTGGATATGAATTTATAAGACCTGCATCAGGAAGGCTGGCCTGTGGTGACAGTGGAGAGGGAAAACTTGAGGATACGGGTTTTATAGCCCAGATAATTGAAAGTATGTTGTATGATAAAAAAGACCTGAAGGGTAAAAAGGTGCTTGTTACTGCTGGACCTACCAGGGAGGATATAGATCCTGTGAGGTATATAACCAATAGATCCACTGGCAAAATGGGATATTCCATAGCTGAAGAAGCCAGAGATAGGGGAGCGGAAGTAACCCTTGTTTCCGGGCCCACTAACTTAAATATACCCTTTGGAGTACAATTTGTGAGTGTGAGGACAAATGAGGAGATGCTCAATGCAGTACTTGAGAAATTTGAAAAACAGGATATAGTAGTAAAGGCAGCTGCAGTTTCTGATTATAAACCCAAAGTGTATTCTCAGAAAAAGATAAAAAAAGACGGAGATGAGCTTTCACTTCCACTTACCAGGGATATTGATATATTGAAAGAGCTAGGTAAACTAAAAAGTAATCAAATTTTAGTAGGTTTTGCTGCAGAAAGCAATGATCTAATTGAAAATGCTGCAAAAAAATTGGAAAGCAAAAATTTGGACTATATAATTGCCAATGATATAACAGGTGTAGATACTGGATTTGCCTCAAATAATAATAAAGTTACTATAATATTCAAGGATGGGAATAAAATCGATTTAGATAAGATGACAAAGAGAGAAGTAGCGCGAAAATTATTTGATATATTGGCATCTAAATTATGAGTTTATTTATGTTTAAGAGGGGTTAAAATTTAAATGCCTCTCTTATTTAATGTTTATTGTAAAAGGGTGATCAGGTGTATACATATGCAGGAATTATTGTAAACAATAGCTCTGTAAAATTAGATAAAATTTTTACCTATAAGGTGCCAGAAAAGTTAAAGGACAAAATAGAAATAGGTTTTAGAGTTAAAGTTCCTTTTGGAATGGGAAATAAAAAATTGGATGGATTTATAGTAAAGCTTTATGAAAATGTACTGCATGATAAAAAAATTAAGGAAATAATTGATTTTTGTGATGATTTTCCCCTTTTTACGGCAAAGGATCTGGAACTTATAGAGAAGATGAGAGAGAGGTATCTGTGCACTTACCTCGATTGCATAAAGGTATTTATTCCAAGAGGTATTTTCAAGGGAGTGAAAGACAAAAAGCAGAATCTGGTGTATACAGGTAAAAAACTGGAAAAAAATTTTGACAGGAATCCATATAAAAGTATATATGAATTGGTGGAAGGCGAAAATGGAAAATACACTAAAAATTTTATAAGTAAAAAATATAATCTATCACTATCTTCTATAAATACTATGATAAAGCATGGGTTTCTTATTACAGGAAGAAGTACAGTGAATAGATATGATGAAAGGAAATATGATATTTATTCAAAAAAAACCTTGAATGAAGAGCAGCAGTTTGCAGTAAAAAAAATAATTAATTCAGATAAAAAGATATTTTTAATTCATGGAGTTACAGGAAGCGGCAAAACTGAAATCTATATGCGGCTTGTGGAAAAGGCTATGAAAAGCGGGAAGGAATCCATAATATTGGTTCCTGAAATTGCTCTTACTCCTCAAATGGTAGAAAGATTTAAAGGTAGATTTGGGAAAGATGTAAGCGTATTTCACAGTAAATTATCTGATGGAGAGAGATATGACGAATGGATGAGAGTAAAACGAGGCCAGGTAAAAGTTGCTATAGGAGCTAGATCTGCCATCTTTTTACCTTTTAGAAATTTGGGATTTATAATAATAGATGAGGAACAGGAATGGAGCTATAAATCGGATAGCAATCCTAAGTACAATGCTAGAGAAGTTGGAGAAATAAAATGCAGTCAGTATGGCTGTAAGATGGTATTGGGTTCAGCTACTCCTTCCATAGAGACTTATCATAGGTGTACAAGAGGTGAAATTCAACTTATAACTTTGAAAAATAGAGCCGATGGGGCAGCTATGCCCAAAATTAGAATTATAGATATGAGGGAAGAACTTGTAAATAATAATAAATCCATGTTTAGTAAAATATTATATGAATCAATTTGTGATAGATTAAACAAAAGGGAACAGATAATATTGTTTTTGAATAGAAGGGGATATTCTACTTTTGTATCCTGCAGAAAATGTGGTTATGTATTTAAATGCAGCAATTGCGATATATCTTATACCTATCATCATAATATTGGAAAGCTCGTATGTCATTACTGTGGAAGTAAAATTGATGTACCAAAGACTTGCCCTAAATGCGGAAGCAGATATGTAAAGTATTTTGGAGTTGGTACTGAAAAAATAGAACAATTGATAAAAAATGAATTCCACCAGGCAAAAATCCTCAGGATGGATTTTGATACTACCAGGAAAAAAAATTCTTATGAAAGCATATATAATACCTTCAAAGAAGGCAGGGCTGATATATTGATAGGAACACAGATGATAGCTAAGGGGTTGGATTTTAAAAATGTGACTTTAGTGGGGGTAATAGCAGCGGATCTGTCTATTAATCTTCCGGACTTTAGATCTTCAGAAAAGACTTATGAACTTATAACCCAGGTTTCAGGAAGAGCAGGTAGAGGTGAAAAGCCAGGAGAGGTAATTGTTCAGACATATAATCCTGAAAATTACAGCTTAAGATGTGCTGCAGAGAATAGGTATAGGGATTTTTATAATAGAGAGATCAGTATAAGAGAGCGTATGAATTATCCGCCTTTTTCAGATATTCTTCTCATCAATATGAGCAGTAAAAATGAAGATATATTAATAAAAAGTATACAAAATGTTGGTATATTTTTAAGAAATATTCTCATAAAAAATGATAAAATTGAAATGCTGGGACCATGCCCTTGTGAAATATCGAAAATAAAGGAATCATACAGGTGGAAGATAATGATAAAGGGAAAGATAAGTCTAAATATAGCACAAAATATAAGAAAAATAGTTTATGATTTGTTAAAAGATGTTTATAATGATGTAAAGGTCAGTA
This sequence comes from Clostridium sp. MT-14, assembly GCF_042436595.1. Taxonomy (NCBI): domain Bacteria; kingdom Bacillati; phylum Bacillota; class Clostridia; order Eubacteriales; family Clostridiaceae; genus Clostridium; species Clostridium sp. MT-14. The sequence goes on along the minus strand of NZ_JBHMIY010000007.1, from coordinate 119,918 downwards.
TAGATATAAATCCTATTAACATGATGTAGAATTTATTAGGGTATACAGTTTAAATTGAGAGGGGAAGGTCAAATAGATGGCTTTAAGAAATATTAGAAAATACGGCGATGACATATTGAGAAAAAAAAGCAAGAAAGTGGATGTTATAAATAATAGGATTATAACATTGCTTAAAGATATGGAAGAGACATTGTATGAAGAGGATGGTATAGGACTTGCAGCACCTCAAGTAGGTGTTTTGAAGAGAGCCATAGTAGTTGATATAGGAGAAGGTATATATAAACTTATAAATCCAGAAATTATATATAGTGAAGGAAGCTATATAGATAAGGAAGGATGTTTGAGCATACCTGGAGTGCAGGGTGAAGTAAAAAGGCCTAATAAGGTTAAAGTGAAAGCTTTAAATGAAAAGGGAGAAGAGATAATAGTAGAGGGAGAAAATTTACTGGCAAGGGCATTTTGCCATGAAATAGATCATTTAAATGGCATACTCTTTATAGATAAGGTCATAAAAAAAGAAGGTGAAAATAATATATGAATATAGTTTTTATGGGAACTCCTGATTTTTCGGTGCCCTCTTTAAAGAGATTGATAGAGGAACATAATGTAACAGCTGTATTTACTCAACCTGACAGACCGAAAGGTAGGGGGAAAAAAGTAGTTTTTTCTCCTGTTAAAGAAGAAGCTATTAAGTACAATATACCGGTTTATCAGCCTGTAAGTCTAAAAAAGGATACCCGGTCATTGGGTAAACTAAAGGAAATGAAACCTGATTTTATAGTAGTAGTAGCTTATGGTCAGATACTGACAAAAGAGGTGCTGGATATACCTAAAAATGGATGCATCAATCTGCATGCATCACTTTTGCCAAAGTACAGGGGAGCAGCACCTATAAACTGGTGTATTATAAATGGAGAAAAGAAAACGGGAAACACTACTATGTTCATGAATACTGGACTTGATACAGGAGATATGCTTTTAAGCAGCAATGTTGAGATTCCAGAAGATATGACTGCAGGAGAACTTACAGATATATTGAAGGAAGATGGAGCTGATTTATTGGCAAGAACCCTTAGAGGACTGGAAACAGGTGTAATTAAAAGGAAAAAACAGGGAGAAACTACAACTGCCTATGCAAAGATGTTGTGTAGGAACATGGCAGAAATAGATTGGAATCTGGATAGTATTAAAATAAAAAATTTTGTCAGAGGTTTAAATCCATGGCCTATTGCATATACTCAGTATAAGGGAGAGAATATGAAAATATACCGGGTGGAGGCACTGGATGAAATGTCCCCAAGGGAAGCCGGATATATACTTGAAGTTTCCAAATATGGTATCAAGGTATCCTGCGGCAGAGGGGTTGTCTTGATAAAAAATATACAATTTCCAGGAGGAAGACCTATGGAAGTGAGTGAATATATAAAGGGGCATTTGATAAAAACAGGTGTTATATTAGGAGAATAATCTACGTGGAGGTGTAATTGATGTTTTACTTTGATAGCAGTTTTATTATACTAATTCCAGCACTTTTAGTAGCAATTTGGGCTCAATATAAAGTATCTTCCACTTTTAATAAATATTCTAGGTATAGGAGCCACAATGGGTATACAGGCGCCCAGGTGGCCAGAATGCTTTTGGATGGCAGCGGTCTTTACGACGTACCAGTAGAACTGATACCCGGAAAACTCAGCGATCATTACGATCCTTCCAGGAGAGTCATGAGACTTTCGGAGGATGTTTATTACGGAAATTCCGTGGCCTCAATAGGTGTGGCGGCCCATGAAACTGGTCATGCCATTCAGCATAAAAATGGATATGTTCCACTTGTTATCAGAAATTCCATTGTACCTGTAGTTAACTTTGGATCCAATGTTTCATGGATATTGTTTTTGGCTGGATTTGTTTTAGGAATTAAGGGACTTGTAAATTTAGGTATAATTTTATTTGCTTTAGTAGTTTTATTTCAAATAATAACTCTTCCTGTAGAATTAAATGCCTCCAGAAGAGCCTTAAAGATACTGGAAGGAAGAAACATACTCTATTCGGATGAGCTTGATGGGGCCAGATCGGTTTTAAGTGCTGCTGCCATGACCTATGTGGCTGCTGTATTAACTGCTATAGCCAATTTGCTCAGACTCATATATATAAGTAGAGATAGAAATTAATGGATGAAGATATTTTTTGATTAGAGGTAGAATCATGATAAATCCCAGGGGTACAGCCGTTAAAGTACTTAAACAGGTATTGGATAACAATGCATATTCCAATGTAGTTTTGAGTATGTATTTAAATAAGGAAAATTTGGATAGAAAAGATAGAGCACTGGTCACGGAGCTAGTATATGGTACTTTAAGGTATAAATATACAATTGACAGTATATTAGACAGTTTTATAAAAAGTGATATTGGGAAAATGGATGGGGACATATTGAATATACTCAGAATGTCTGTATATCAATTGAGATACCTGAGTAAGATTCCTGAATTTGCAGTAGTGAATGAGGCTGTAGAACTTTCTAAAAGGAAGTCAGTTAAGTTATCTAAGCTGGTAAATGGTGTTTTGAGGAATTATTTGAGAAATAAAGATACTCTAACTTGTGAGCATAAGGGCGATAAAATGAGTAGGTGGTGTTTTAAATATTCTTTTTCCCGATGGATGGCTGAACTTTTTATTACACAATATGGTGAAAAAACGGGAGAGAGCATATTGAAAAATTCCAATATAGTTCCTAAAGTTACAGTGAGGGTGAATACGTTAAAAATAAAATATGAACAGGTGTGGAATGAACTTATAAAAAATGGATATGATGTAAAAGAAGGAACTATATGCAAAGAAGCGCTGATTATAAAAAAAGGAAGTAATATAGAATTGAATCCCCTTTTTAAGAAGGGGTATATTACAGTTCAAGATGAAAGTTCAATGCTTGTAGCCCATGTTATGGATCTGGAAGAAAATATGACTGTGTTGGATCTCTGCAGTGCACCGGGAGGTAAATCCTGTCATATAGCAGAGCTGATGAAAAATACAGGAAAGGTATATGCTTGTGATCTGCATGCAAATAAGATGTCACTTGTAAAGGAAAATGCCAGTAGATTGGGAGTTGAAAATTTAATTTATAATGTGTTTGACGCTGAAAAATATATAGGGCAATTTGAAAATGCAGCAGATAGGGTTCTCATTGATGTGCCCTGCTCAGGACTTGGAATAATAAGAAAAAAGCCGGAGATCAAGTGGACTAAAAATAAAGATTCTATGGATAATTTGGTAAAAATACAGAGAAACATCATGTTAAATGCTTCAAAGTATGTAAAACAAGAGGGAAAACTTATATACTCCACCTGTACTTTAAATAAAGTGGAAAATAATGAGAATATAAATTGGTTTATTCAAAAAAATCCGCAATTCAAATTGGAGAAAATAAATTTTGGAGATTTTGAAAATATAATTTATGATGAAAAAGGGTATATAACTGTACTTCCCAATGATAATATGGATGGGTTTTTTATTGCAAAAATGATAAAATATAGGTAGGTGCAATAAATGTATGTATAATATTTTTGACTTTAATATGGAAGACTTAAGAAATTGGATGAAAAATAACGGTGAAAGTCAATTTAGAGCAAGTCAAATAATGGATTGGTTATATAAGAATGGTCAGTGGAATTTTGATTGTATGACCAATATACCTAAATCTTTAGTAAAAAAATTAAAAACAAATTTTTATATTGAAATTCCGGAACTAGTTAAAAGTTATCAATCAAAGTTAAAGGATACTACTAAATTTTTATATAAATACAGGGATGGAAATATTATAGAGACAGTGGTTATGAAATATAAACACGGGAATTCTATATGTGTTTCAACACAAGTTGGATGCAGAATGGGCTGTAAATTCTGTGCATCTACTGTAGGTGGAATGGTGAGAAATTTAAGCAGTGGAGAAATATTGGCTCAAGTACTAAGATCTCAGAGTGAAATAGATGAGAGGATATCAAATGTAGTTTTAATGGGAAGTGGAGAACCTCTCGACAATTATGACAATGTGTTGAAATTTTTAAAGATGATAAGTTGTGACTACAGCCTCAATATAGGTCAAAGACATATAACTCTTTCTACCTGCGGTATAGTACCTAAAATAAGACAACTTGCAGGTGAAAATTTGCAGATAACATTAGCTATATCGTTACATTCACCAGATGATATAAATAGAATAAAAATTATGCCCATTGCAAATAAATACTCTATAAAAGAGATAATTGATTCATGCAGATATTATATAGATAAAACAGGTAGAAGAATATCCTTTGAATACGCTTTGGTAAGAGGTGTTAATGACAGCCTGAAATGTGCTGAAGGTTTAACAAGGCTGCTAAGGGGTCTTCTATGCCATGTGAATTTAATACCTGTCAATGAAGTTAAAGAAAATGATTTTAAGAAATCTTCTCTAGACAATATAAAAGGTTTTTATAATAAACTTGTTGAAAATAAAATAGAAGTTACTATAAGAAGAGAAATGGGTTCAGACATAAATGCTGCTTGTGGACAGCTGAGGAGAAGTTATTTAGAATCAAAAAGGTATAGAAAGGGTGTAGAAAATGGTGGGGATCTTGTCAGATGTGGGCAGAGTAAGAAAACTAAATGAAGATTTTGCAGATTTCTATAATGGAAAAGATTTAGATCTATATGTAATAGCAGATGGAATGGGCGGTCATAATGCAGGAGAGGTTGCAAGTAGAATTGCAGTGGAAACGACCATTTCTAGTATAAAAGCTAAGAACACAGTAGATATGAAAAAGGACCTGTTAGAAGCCATAAATTTAGCAAATGAAAAGATCTATAAATTATCAACAAGTAATGATGAATTTGGTGGAATGGGGACAACTATAACAGCTTGTTTAGTTAAAGATATGAATATGGTAGTAGCTAATGTAGGTGATAGTGGATGTTATACTATAAGATACGACGGTGTAGTTAAAATCACTAAAGATCATTCCCTTGTACAGCAATTAGTTGACGAAGGCAGCATAACTGAAGAGGAAGCTGCAATTCATCCCAATAAAAATATAATAACCAGGGCACTTGGAACTAATTTATCCGTAAAAATAGACACCTTTGAAGTGAATTTAAAAGACGTTAATAGGGTAATGCTTTGTACCGATGGTTTATCTAATGGGGTGAGCACTGATGAGATGTATGATATTATAATGAGCAATAACAATGAAGATGCCTGTAGACAATTGATAGAACTCAGCAATCTTAGAGGTGGAAAAGATAATATATCAGTTATTGTATTTGAAGGAGAGGGTAAAGATGATAGGGACCATGCTAGGAAATAGGTATGAGCCGTTAGAAAAAATAGGAGAAGGTGGAATGGCAGTCGTTTATAAGGCTAAAGATCACCTATTAAATAGAAATGTGGCTGTGAAAGTTCTTAAAGAACAATTTTCCAGTGATAAGGAGTTTGTCGAAAAATTTAAGAGAGAAGCTACGGCAGCAGCAAGTCTGTCGGATAATAATATAGTTAATATATATGATGTAGGTACCCAGGATGACATAAATTATATAGTCATGGAATATGTTTCAGGAAAGACACTGAAACAGATAATAAAGGAAGAGGTCAGGATACCACCGGAAAGATCGGTAGAAATAGCTATTCAGATAGCCAAAGCCCTCAAATGTGCACATAAGAATAATATTATACATAGAGATATAAAGCCTCATAATATTCTTGTAACAGAGGATGGGATAGTAAAGGTAACGGATTTCGGAATTGCGAAAGCTTCTAATTCAGTTACTATAACCAATTCAAATAAGATAATGGGATCCGCACATTATTTTTCTCCTGAGCAGGCAAGGGGAAGTTTTGTAGATTTTAGGACGGATATCTATTCTATGGGAATAGTTATGTATGAAATGGTTACAGGACGGGTGCCCTATGATGCGGAGAGCCCCGTATCCATAGCACTGAAGCATATACAGGAACCTGTGGTTCCTCCAATTAAACTAAATGAAAATGTACCGGAAAGTTTAAATAAATTGATTTTGAAGGCTGTAGAAAAAGAGCCTATAAAAAGATATCAGACTATGGAAGATATGCTTGTGGATTTAAAAAAGATAGAAAATAACCAGAAATTAAATTTAATAGAAGATGATCTAAATGATGATATGACGCGGATAATGGATCCTGTAGATGTAAATGACAATTATAAGGATGAAGAAGGTTATAGTGATAATGATTATGAAGGTGAACCTGAGGATAAAAAAAATAAACCCACCCTGGATCCAAAGAAAAAGAAGACTATACTTATAATAGCATTATTTGTGTTGGTGACAGTAATAGGTGCAGTTTCAGGATACTTTGCTTTCAACAGGACTTCTGCGGAGGTTGCAGTCCCCAATATAATTGGAATGAAACAGGCTGAAGCCAAAAAATTAGTGGAAAGTAAAAAACTCAATTTTGTAGTTGGAGCTAAGGAAAAAAGTGATAAACCTGAAGGCACAGTACTTGAATGTTTTCCTAAAGTTGGTACAAAAGTAAAAGCAAATTCAGATGTAAGGGTAATCATAAGTGGAGGTACTGATACTATGGGGGTTCCAAATGTAGTTGGCATTGATTTAAGTACTGCCAAAAGTATTATTACCAGCAGTGGATTAGATGTTGGGGATATATCTTACAAATACAGTGATACCGTATCCCAGGGTCAGGTTATAAGTCAGGATCCGGAGGCAGACTCTAAAGTAAAAGATGGGTCAAAAGTAAATCTTGTGGTCAGCAAGGGACCAGAAGCAAAATATGTAACGGTTCCGGATGTTTCAGGAAAAAGCATAAGTGAGGCAAGAGCCATAATGCAGAATGCAGGATTAAGGGTTGCTGAGAACCCGGTGGAAACATCTGATAGGACTCAAGAAAACCTGGGTATTACAAATCAGAGCATAGGAGCTTCACGTCAGGTTAAAGAAGGCACTACTGTAACTTTAACTTATTATGTATATAAGCAGCCTGAAGGAGAACAGGGTAGTAATCAGATACCTCAAGATGGAAATAATGGAGGAAATAATGGTAATGAAAACAGCAGCGGACAAAATACCAGTGGACAGCAAAATGGCGATGGACAGCAAAATGGTGGCGGACAACAAAATGGCAATACTGGAGGCGGTAATTCAGGAGAGGGCAACAACTCAAATTCCAATAATTCGGGAAAATAAAACACAGGATGAAACAGCGTTAAATGTGAATTAGGAGGAATTATGAGGGGAATTATAGTAAAGGGTATAGGAGGATTCTATTATATAAAAACTGAATATGGGGTAATTGAATGCAGGGCTAGGGGAAAGTTCAGGTATGATGGACTTTCCCCTATGGTCGGAGATAATGTTAATATAAATGTTGAAAAGAACCAGGGGGTTATTGATAAAATTTACCCTAGAATAAGTCAGCTAAAACGTCCTACAGTAGCGAATATAACTCAAGTATTAGTGATTTTTGCGTTCAATCATCCTAAAATAAATGAAGATCTATTAAACAGAATCCTCATAAGCTGTGAGTACAGTAATTTAGAAGTAATTGTATGCTTTAATAAAATGGATTTGCCTAAGGAAAGTGGAGAAATAGAGATTATAGATAGAATAAGCAGTATAGGTTATGAAGTACTGCAGTTAAAAGCAAAAGAAGGATATGGCATTGATACCATAAGAGAAAAACTCCGGGGAAATGTTACGGTTTTATGCGGACCCTCAGGCGTAGGAAAATCTACTATTTTAAATTCTCTCTGTGGGGAAAAACTCATGGAAACGGGTAAAATAAGTAAAAAATTAAATAAAGGGAAACATACTACAAGGTACAGTCAATTGATAGAACTTGAGGGAGGTTTTGTGGTAGATACTCCAGGGTTTTCTTCACTGGATACAAGTGATATACCTATAGAAAAACTTCAATATTGTTTCCCTGAATTTATGGGTTTTATAGGAGAGTGTAAATTTACGGGATGTATTCACTATAGAGAACCTAAATGTGCTATTAAAGCTGCTGTGGAAAAAGGGACCATAAGTAGAGAAAGATATGATTTTTATATTAAGGTTTTAAAGGAAGTTTCTTCCCGGGAGAGATATTGATGGCTAATTACGCTTAATTATTGAAAAGGAGATAATACACAATGATAAAAATAGCACCTTCCATATTATCGGCAGATTTTTCAAAATTGGGGGAAGAGATAAAATCTCTGGATAAATATGGAGCAGATTTAATCCATATAGATGTTATGGATGGAAGTTTTGTACCAAATATAAGTTTTGGAGTACCTGTTATACAAAGTGTACGGAAATACACTAAATTGCCTTTTGATGTACATTTGATGATAAAGGAGCCTGCAAGGTACATAGAGAGTTTTGTAAAAGCTGGGGCAGATATCATAACGGTTCATTTTGAAGCTGACAACCATCTGGATAGAACTTTAAATTATATAAGAAGTCTAGGCGTAAAAGCTGCAGTGGCATTAAATCCCGCTACATTGGTAGATAACATAAAATATCTGATACCTGATTTAGATATGGTTCTTATAATGTCTGTAAACCCTGGATTTGGAGGGCAAAAATACATAGATTACTGTTCAAGAAAAATAGAGGAAGTTAAAAATTTAAGTTATAAATACAATGAGAATCTGATGATAGAGGTGGATGGAGGTATTTCAAAGCATAATATAGGTAGTGCAGTGAAAAATGGAGCAAATGTAATAGTGGCTGGTTCTGCTGTATTTAAAGATGGAAAGATAGAGGACAATATAAAGATGCTGAGAGAGGGAATTTAGTATGAGGGTAGTTATAGTGTCAGGGGGAAATGCTCCTTCCGAAAAATTAATTAAAGAGGAACTTTATGGAGATTCAATTTTAATATGTGCCGACAGTGGCGCAAATTGTCTTTACAGATATAATATTGTACCCATGTATCTTATGGGAGATTTCGATTCTATAGATGAAGAGCCTCTAAAATTTTTCAGGGAAAAGAACTGTATTATAGAAAAATATCCTAAGGCTAAAAACTGTACAGATACTGAAATTGTAATTGATAAGGCTCTGAGTCTGAGAGCAGATGAAATAGTGCTGCTTGGAGTTACGGGAAGCAGGGTAGATCATCTTTTGGGTAATCTGGGAATGCTTTTAAAGTGTAATTCAAAGGGAATTAGAGCTTTTATAAAAGATGAGCACAATACTATTGAACTAATAAGTAAACCCGTTACAATAAAAGGCAGAGAGGGAGAAACATTTTCCCTTCATGCCTACTGTGATATAGTTAGAAATTTGAGTATAATAGGTGCGAGGTATAAGCTTGACAATTACGATCTGAAGTTGGGGGATGGAAGAACGATATCGAATGAATTTTTAAATAGAAGTGTGAGTATAATATTTGACAGCGGTAAATTACTTTTAATGAAGAGTAGAGATTGATTATCCAATGCACAATTGATGATGATATTAAAAAAAGTGGTAACAATATTACATCTTTATGCATATAATAGTGTAGAGCAATTTTTAAGGGATAATAACGTGAAAAAAAGAGGATTCAGAAGAAGAACAAAAAGAAAAATTGGATTAGTGGCTTTATCTATAGGTGTAGGATTTCTACTGACAGTTATTATCCCTATATGGGGATGGATAATAGCTGCAGGTGCAGGATTGATTTATTGTGGATGGTATCTAATAGAACGTCATAAATAAGGAGGTAATTTAATGAAAATTATTGCATTTAAGCTTCCAGGTGTCCTGTCTGCAATTATAAAGTTTTTTACCAAGAAAAAATAATCATATAAACACAAAAATGCAATTGTAACTAAACAACTGCATTTTTATTTTTATATGGCACGTTGAACCTTTCCGGAACGAAGACATCTCGAACAAACATGTATAGTTTTTGGTGTGCCATTGACTATGGCTTTAATTTTTCTTATATTTGGAGACCAGGTTCTTTTAGATTGGCGATGTGAATGACTGTACTGTACACCAAATACAACGGATTTACCACATATTTCACATTTTTTTGACACTGTAAAACACCTCCCTTAAGAGTTTTATACAACTCAAACATAAATTATTTTACCACAGAAGGTGTGGTATATGCAAGGCTAAGTTAAAGTTCAAAGCATAAATATCAAATCTGAACCCCTATATTTAAATTAGAGATTGACTTGGAAAAATTTTGATGTAACTTGAATAATAAAATGTCTTTATGGTATTATAGAATATGATATTGAATGAGGAGGTTTTTGTATGATAGGCAGTATTGTTGAGGAAAACGGGTATATAGATTATTCGGAAGAAGTGGTTGCCAATATAGCTGGATTATCTACTATGGAATGCTATGGCGTAGTGGGAATGGCTTCTAAAAGCGCCAAAGATGGTTTTTGGAAATTAATAAAAAGTGAAAATTTAAGTAAGGGAGTAAAGGTTCGTTCTAAAAATAATGAATTGATTATAGAATTACACATAATTGTGGAATATGGAACAAAGATATCTGTAATTGCAAATAATATAATACAGAAGATAAAATACAATATAGAGAACTACACAGGACTTAAGGTCTCAACTATTACGGTAAACGTTCAAGGTGTTAGGGTCTAGGGAGGTAATTTGTAAAAATGGGATACTTAAATATAGACGGGCAGATTTTTTACAATATGGTTGTAAATGCCAGTAATAAACTAGAGGAACAGAAGAATTTTGTAAATTCACTAAATGTATTTCCAGTACCTGATGGAGACACGGGTACAAATATGTCTATGACACTTAGAAATGCAGTGTTGGAGATAGCCGATGCAGGTGAGAAATCCATAGATGCAATAGGAAAACAGCTGGCCAAGGGTGCACTTATGGGAGCCAGGGGAAATTCCGGAGTTATACTTTCACAGATATTCAGAGGTATAGCTAATGGAATTGAAGGCAAAAAACAGGTGGATTCATCGGAACTTGGAAGTGCACTGGAAGAAGGAGCAAGATTTGCCTATAAAGCAGTTATGCGTCCTACGGAAGGTACTATATTGACTATTATAAAAGCTGCAGGTGAAAGTGCCGTAAAGTCTGATAAAAAAGATATAACTGAGCTTTTGGAAGAAGTGTGTGATTACAGTAAAACTGTGCTTGACAAAACTCCTGATATGCTTCCTGTGTTAAAAAAAGCAAAAGTAGTAGATGCCGGCGGCATGGGACTTTTGATTATACTTCAGGGAATGTATGAGGCTTTAAAAGATCATATGGAAAAACTGCATTTAAAAGAAGCCGACAACGCAAAAATTCAACCTGCAGCTAAGAATTTAGGGGAACAGAATATAAAATATGGATATTGTACAGAATTTCTGATTCATTCTCAGGTGCCGGATATAGAGAATTTTAGAAAAGAATTGAAGAAAATAGGAGATTCCATGGTGGTAGTGAAAGACGAGGATATAATAAAAGTTCACATACACACCAATGATCCGGGATGGGTTCTATCGAAGGCGGTTAAATTGGGGGAATTGTCCAAAATAAAAATAGATAATATGAGAGAACAGCATAGACATATTTTAAATATAGATGATTTTAAAGAAGATTCTTCTGAAGAAAAAGCTCATGAGAGTGGAGAAAATCAAACTGAACGAAAAAAATACGCCTTTATTTCAGTATCCATAGGAGAAGGTATCAATGGTATATTTAAGGATCTGGGAGTAGACTACGTGATAGAAGGTGGTCAGACTATGAACCCGAGTACTGAAGATATATTAAATTGTATAGAAAAAATAAATGCAGAAAATATATTTGTATTGCCCAACAATAAAAATGTAATTATGGCAGCTAATCAAGCTGCGGAGCTGTCAGATAAATTAGTAAAAGTAATATCAACTAAAACTATACCTCAAGGAATTACTGCAATAACAGCATTTAATTCAGATATGGATTTAGATGAAAATATAAGTGCCATGGAGAAAGCTATAACTACAGTGGCTACGGGGCAAGTGACTTATGCAGTTAGAGATACGGAAGTGGATGGAAAAGATATAAGACAGGGAGATATATTGGGACTTATCGAAGGCAGTATAAAACAGGTTGGAAAGGATAAATTCCAGGTATGTGGTGACATAATAGATGAGATGACAGGGGGAAATAGCGAACTCATAAGCATATATTATGGCGATGGATGTAATGAGGAGGAAGTAAATGACTTTATAAAGAAACTTGAAAAAAAATATGAAGATATGGATATACAGTGCTACAATGGGAAACAGCCTCTTTATTATTTCATAGTGTCTGTTGAGTAAAAAAAGCCTTTGGGCTTTTTTTATTTGAATAGGCTTTTATTAGTTACTTTTAATTCGCTCAGATATAGTATAATATTTTAAGTGAAAAAGTAGGTGAAAATTTATGAATGCATATGATGATGTAAAGTGTATAAAGGGAGTTGGAGATGTAACGGCTGGAGTTCTAAATAAATGTTTTATATTCAATATACTGGATTTACTTTTGTATTTTCCGAGAGATTATGAGGTGATTTCTAGCTGTTCAGATTTAAAGGATGAAAATGTTGGAAAGGTTATAATAGACTGTAGGGTTAAAAACATATGCAGGGATATCAGAACTAAAAGCGGAAAGATTATTTCCACTATAGTATTTCAAAACAAAAACACAGTTTTTAAAGGGAGATGGTTTAATCAGCCTTATATAAAAAATAAATTTAGAGTGAATAATGAGTATAGGATAATGGGAAAAGTTCAGAAATTTAAAGGACAAAGTTACATGACAAATCCTGTTATGGTAAATGATCATAAATTGGATAAAACAGAAGAAAAAATAATACCAATATATCCTTTGAAATCAGGAATAACAAATAATACATTTATGAAGCTTATATCCGAGGTACTTCGTGGAGTAAAAATAGAGGAAAATCTCCCTGGATGGATAATTGACAAATATAAATTTTACAGTCTAGACAGGGCGATACGAATAATACATAATCCTGCTAATTTGAAGGAGTTAAACCAGAGCAAAAGAAGACTTAAATTTCAAGAACTTTTTATATATTCCTTGAAGATATTAATGCTCAAATATAGCTTTATCAATGAAAGAGGCATAGCCTTTAAAATTTCTCCGGAATTGATAAAGCTAAAAAAGATGATTCCCTACGAACTTACTGGAGCTCAAAAAAAGGTCATGAGAGAGATATTGATAGATGAAAAAAGACAGGTTCCAATGAACAGATTACTGCAGGGAGATGTGGGAAGTGGAAAGACTATAGTGGGTCTCATAGCCATTTTTAATGTGGTAAAAAATGGGTACCAGGCGGTTTTGATGGCTCCAACCGAGATACTGGCTACTCAGCACTATATAGAAGCTAAAAAACTTTTAGAAAAATTCAGCGTGAATGTGAAATTACTTTGTGGGAGTACTACTGCTAAAAACAAGGAAGGGATAAAGCAGGAGCTGAAGCTGGGAAAAATAGATATATTGATAGGTACTCATGCTTTGATTCAGGAAGATGTACAATTTAAAAACTTAGGGATGGTAGTTACGGATGAACAGCATAGGTTTGGAGTTATGCAGAGGAGCAAGCTTACCAACAAAGGGGAAAATGTTGATGTACTCATTATGACAGCTACACCTATTCCAAGAACTCTGAGCTTGTATTTATATGGGGATTTAGATGTATCTACCATAGATGAACTCCCACCGGGAAGAAAAAAAATAGCTACCTATTATAGAGATAAAAACTCCAGAGATAATGTATATAGATTTGCCCTTGATGAAATAAAAAAAGGTAAACAAGTGTATGTGGTATGTCCGCTGGTGGAGGAAAATGAACAGTTAAATTTGAGCTCGGTAGAGGATGTCTACAGGGAACTTAAAGAAAAATATTTTAAGAATGTCCAAATTGAGATGCTCCATGGAAAAATGTCTTCTAAAGATAAAGAAGATATAATGGATAGGTTTAAAAGAGGTGAAATTAAAGTAATGGTATCCACTACTGTTATAGAAGTGGGGATAAATGTACCAAATGCCACAGTGATGATAGTTGAAAATGCAGAAAGATTTGGGCTTGCACAGCTTCATCAACTTAGAGGAAGGGTTGGACGAGGTGAGGATAAAGCCTATTGTATTTTAATTGCAGATATTAAAAATGATATAATAAGGAAGAGAATGGAGATAATGAAGTGCAGCAATGATGGATTCTACATTTCAGAACAGGATCTGAAACTGAGAGGAGCAGGTGAAATCTTCGGATTTAGGCAGCATGGAGAAGATGAGCTGATTTTGTCAAATTTAGTGGAAGACTTAGAAATATTTAAAAAGGCCAATTTAGAGGCTAAAAGGCTCTTGAAAAGCACAGATCCAGAGGATGTAAGAATTAAAGAAGAAATACAAAAAAAATTAAAGAGAACATCAAAATTTATAAGTTTTAATTAACTCGTGGCAAATATATAAGTGGATTTTGAATAATGCAAATATATATGTTAAAATATTAGAGAATAAATAACGTATATGAAAAAGTTAAAATAGGAGGAAAGTCTATGAGGATAATTTCAGGCCTTGCTAGAGGAAGAAAAATATTGTCCCCAAATGGATATGATACTACAAGACCTACTTTGGATAGAGTTAAGGAATCCATGTTTAACATAATTCAAAGTAGAATTTATGGTTCTACTGTGTTGGATCTGTTTGCAGGAACAGGAAGCCTTGGACTTGAAGCTGTAAGCAGAGGAGCTAGTAAGTGTTTTTTAGTTGACAGGGACAGTGATACATTTTCTAGTCTCGAAAAAAATATAGAAAATTTAAAGTTTTTATCCAGGTGTAGTGCTATGAATATGGATTCTTATAAGGCTCTTGAGGAATTGGGTATAAAAAGAGAGGCATTTGATATAATATTTATTGATCCTCCCTATAAAAAGAATATGATTCCACCGTCAGTGAAGATAATTGAAAGGGAAAATCTATTGATTCCAGATGGAATTATAGTTACCAAAATTGATACCAGTGAGAAAATATATATTGGAACCAGCAATATAATTTTGACAGATCACAGAAAATATGGCAACACAACTCTATGTTTTTATAAATACAAGGAGGATTAATTAAAATGAACACAGCAATATGCCCAGGAAGTTTTGATCCTATAACGAATGGACATTTAGATATAATAAATAGATCAGCTAAGGTATTTGATGAGGTAGTAGTTGGAGTACTTATTAATCCTGAAAAAAAGGGACTTTTTAATGTAGATGAGAGAGTTGAATTGATTAAAAAGGTAGTGAAAAACATACCTAATGTAAGAGTTGAAAGCTTTAGTGGGTTATTGATAGATTTTATGAAAAAAAAGCATATTAAAGTTATAGTGAAGGGGCTTAGAGCAGTATCGGATTTTGAGTATGAATTTCAAATGTCAGTGATGAATAAAAAACTTGATCCAGATATAGAAACTGTATTTATGATGTCCAGTGCCATGAATTCGTTTTTAAGCTCCTCATCGGTAAAACAGGTTGCTATGTTTGGTGGATGCATTAAAGGTCTGGTTCCCGAAGAAATAATACCTGATATTATAGAAAAAATTAATGGAATGTATAAAAATTATTAATTAGCTTTGGGAGGAGAAAGTTATGGATACTATTAAGCTGTTGGAATATCTTCAAGAAATTATGGATACTTCCGCTAAAGTTCCTATGACGGGAAAGGTTATGGTAAATAAGAAAGAGATTCAAGAAATATTGGACAAGATAGTCAATTGCCTTCCTGGTGAATTAAAAAAAGCACAGTGGATAGTTGAAGAAAAGGATAGAATTTTAACTGAGGCTGTGCAGGAAGCAGATAATATAAAGAAAGAAAATTTAAATTTACTGAGAAGACAGATAGAGAATCATGACATCACCAAAGAAGCGAATATCAGAGCACAGGAGATAATTTCATCTGCACAGAAAAATGCCAAAGCTATAAGGTTGGGAGCCAGAGATTATGCAGATGAAATGTTGAGCCAGTTAGACAATGAGATAACAGATAAAAGTAATGAACTGCTTACAAATTTAAAATTGGAATTTCAAAAACTTTTAAATGATGTAGAGGGCAATATAGATTTGAAAACCAGTTCCATAAGAGCAAATATAAAGGAATTAAGGGATATGAAATAGTTTCACCATTTTAAACAGCAGCCAGGGAAGTATAAGTAGAGTTAGAGTGAATATAAGTATACCGCTTAAATCTCCCGTGATTTTGTAATAAGGTAAAAATGTTTCCTCTGATAATCTATTGAAAAATAAAGTGTAAATTGAAAAACTCAGTACAGAACATATAATTCCCTGAAATATTTTGCCGATGACATATTTTTTCATGGATATTTTGAATTTATAAGTAAAAGAATAAACCTGTGATATAATTGAGGCACCGCTAAAAGTAAATAAAAAGCTTACAATAATGATTTTTAAAGTGAGTGAAGCAGTAGAAGAGGATATCAAATTGCATCCATTGGTCATCTCTATTGTTCCGAGAAAAGTTCCTTCTATTATGTCATAAGAAATTCCTGTGAATTTTGAAACCCAATGTATTAATGAATTAAATAAAAAATTACTTTTTAAAATATTATTTACTACGGAGAATATGATAACAAATCCTCCTATAGACATACAGTTTTTTATAGCATTTTCAATACTATTTTTAAGTGATTTTCCAATATTTTCGTGAACATATATATGCCTTTTTTCCTGAAGGGGAGCTCTATATGTTTTTTTAGAGGGCATTAAAAATCCCATGAATATACATGACAATAAATTAGATAATAATAGTGTGTATCCAATAGTGGAGTTATTAAACATTGATATGCCAACGGAACCCAGTACAAATAGAGGACTGGCATTGGAAGCTATATTTAAAAGCCTTTCACAGGTGGAAAGATCTATTAAATTTTTTTCGTATAATTCGCAGGCATATTTTGCACCTAGAGGATATCCGCAGAGCATGCTTATTATCAATACAAAACTGCAATTAACAGGAAGCTTAAGGGGTCTGCAGAGAAGTTTACCTATTACTCTAGAGTATATGTATACCCCATCATAGGACAAAATTATATTTGATACAACCAAAAAGGAAAATAGAGATGGAAATACTTTATAAAAAAATAATAAAGCACCAGATATCACTCCGTCTATACATATTTTAGGGGCTAATATAATCTGTCCTATTAAAATAGTGCACACTATAGTAATTAAAATATTTGTATTTTTTATGGAAACACATAAAATAAACAGTATTGTAAATATTAAAAGATAAAATAAAACAATCAACAGCAGTTACCTACTTTCTAAAAACTTTTACCTAAGATCTGTGCCTTAGTAAATTATATTTATAAAGTAGGATGCTTATTCTAAGTTTTATCTATTATATATAATGGGACTTTTAATATAATCGCTATTAAAAGGTGCGTTTTTGTTTAAAAGACTGTAGGCATTAGTAGCTAATATATCCAGTCTTAGAATTTTACTTGTTTTTTGAGGAATTTTTATATAGATGGGAAGGTGAGATTTTTTTTTGACTTCTCTGAGAATTTTTTTGCCTGTATCATTAAAACCAAGTATTCTTGCATAGGGGCAAGTATTTTTTCTCAAGATTCCTGTATCCAAATTTTCAAATCCCAAAAAGAATTGACACAATATTCTGCTTATTCTGCTGTAAGTGTATCTTTTGGTTTTGGATGCCTCTATAATGCTCTGGTAGGAGAAATTATTTTTTATGGCATTGAATATTCTATTTTCAATACCTTCAGATACATCGGGAAGCTCTTTTAACTTTTTATTATAGAAAAAGTTCTTGTATTTTAAATAGGGCACTAGAGAATCCTCAAAAGTGAAATTATATCCTGAATTCTGCAGCTTTTTTAAAATAGAGAATGTACTGGAAGGTAAATTATTTTTTAAATCATCGAAATTACCCTTCTTTTTTATAAAATTTCTTATAGAAGATGCACTGGAAAAATTGTTCTGTATCTTTAAATTATCATAGGAACTGCCAACTCTTTTTATACATAGAGGAACAATGCTGCTTCCCATTTTTGATAAGCTTTTGCAGTATTCTACTGCAAGAATGTTGTTGGGAGAAGACAGTATTTTTTTCAGATCATAATCTTTGAAGTCGGGATCGTTTCTGTTGTGTAAAAATTCGATTAATGCCCTGCTTCTAGCCTGAGGATAGGATATTCCTGAGAATAAATTCTTTTTTAGAGCATGCTTGAATTCATCAGGTTCCTGACACAATATCTTACCTATTGATTTTAAAAGCTGAATATTGTCACATTCACTTCCAAAGCACAGTTTTTTTACTACACCAAGATTTTCAAGAAGACTTACAGCACCAAATGCAAAAAATTCTGCAGAAGATAAACTGTAAAGTACAGGAAGTTCTATGACTAAGTCCACACCGTTTAAAAGTGCCAGATTGGTTTTAGTCCATTTGTCTATAATGGATGGAGTACCTCTTTGGACAAAATTTCCGCTCAGTACTGCTATTATTCCATCGCATTTAGTTGCAGATCTTGTCTTTTCAATATGATATCTATGTCCATTGTGAAATGGATTATATTCTGCTATTATTCCTGTAATATTCATTGAAGTTTCCTTTCTATTATAGTATAGTCTATTTATAAAAACATAAAGATTATTATACCAGTATATTATAATCCATAAATCGTATTTTACATACAGATTTATTAAAAAATCTTGTTAAAAACTTTAAATCTGATAATTTCTCATTGAAAAATATAGTTAAAAAGGATTATAGTATAATTGTATTTAATCTTATATTAATTTTGAAAGGAGAAACGAATATGAAATTAATGGAACAAATATGGAATATGGCAAGAGCTGACAGAAAAAAAATTGTGCTCGCTGAAGGTGAGGAGGAAAGAACTCTTAAGGCTTGCGAAAAAATAATTAGCAATGGTATTGCTGATATAATTTTAATAGGAAATGAAAGTACTATAAGGGAAAAAGCATCAAAATTAGGAGTGAATTTAGATGGAGCTGAAATAGAGAATCCAGAGAATTCAAGCAAACTCCAAACTTATGTCAATGAATTTTATGAATTGAGAAAAAAGAAAGGAATAACCTTAGAAAAAGCTGATAAAATAGTCAGGGATCCTATATATTTTGCTACGATGATGGTTAAACTTGGAGATGTAGATGGACTTGTTTCGGGAGCTGTACATACTACAGGGGATCTTTTAAGACCCGGCCTTCAGATAGTAAAAACAGCTCCAGGAGTATCAGTAGTTTCAAGTACATTTATAATGGGAGTTCCAGATTGTGAATATGGTGATAAAGGTCTGCTGCTATTTGCAGATTGTGCAGTAAATCCATGTCCAGATGAAAATGAGCTGGCTTCTATTGCAATAACTACGGCAGAAACTGCAAAGAAATTATGCGGGATGGATCCAAAAGTTGCGATGCTGTCATTTTCAACTAAGGGAAGTGCAAAACATGATTTGGTCGACAAAGTGGTTAATGCAACTAAGATAGCTCAAAAGGCCAGACCTGATTTAAAAATAGATGGAGAGCTCCAACTGGATGCAGCCATAGTGGGAACTGTTGCAAATTTAAAGGCTCCAGGCAGCGATGTAGCAGGAAAAGCTAACGTACTAATATTCCCGGATATACAGGCAGGGAATATAGGATATAAACTTGTGCAAAGATTTGCTAAAGCTGAGGCTATAGGACCTATATCACAGGGATTTGCAAAGCCGATAAACGACTTGTCTAGGGGATGCAGCTTTGAAGATATAGTAAATGTAGTAGCAGTGACGGCCGTTCAAGCACAAGGTTAAAGTAGATTGGATCTATTTACAAATAATCATATTTAATATGAAGCGAAAACTTAATTATAAAGTGGGAGGAAGTTTGGAATGAAGATATTAGTAATGAACTGTGGAAGTTCATCATTAAAATATCAACTTATAGACATGAAGGACGAAAATGTTCTGGCAAAGGGACTTGTAGAGAGAATTGGAATAAAGGGATCTATTTTAACTCATAGGGTCAATGGTCAAAAACATATTGTAGAGCAGCCTATGGAAGATCATAAAGTTGCAGTAAAATTAGTTCTTGATGCTCTTGTGGATAAAGAATACGGTGTAATAGATGATATGTCGGAAATATCTGCAGTAGGCCATAGGGTTGTTCATGGCGGTGAAAGATATGCAAAATCTGTACTTATAGACGAAAAGGTTATGAAAGCTCTTAAAGACTGCATACCACTGGCGCCATTACATAATCCACCTAATATAATAGGTATAAATGCGTGTAGGCAATTAATGCCAGATACACCGATGGTTGGAGTATTTGATACGGCTTTTCATCAGACGATGCCAGATTATGCTTATATGTATCCTCTTCCTTATGAATTGTATGAAAAATATAAAATCAGAAAATATGGATTTCATGGTACTTCTCATAGATTTGTATCTATAGAAGCAGCTAAATTGATGGGAAAAGATATAAAAGAACTTAAGATTATAACGTGTCATTTGGGAAATGGAGCTAGCATATGTGCAGTGGATAAGGGAAAATCGGCGGATACTAGTATGGGATTCACACCCCTTGCGGGGCTTGCCATGGGAACTAGGTGTGGAGATATAGATCCAGCTGTAATACCATTTTTGATGAATGCAACAGGTCTGTCTATAAATGATATTGATGTAATGATGAACAAAAAATCAGGAGTGCTTGGAGTTTCAGGAGTTAGCAGTGATTTTAGAGATGTAGAAAGTGCAGCTAATTCCGGGAATAAGAGGGCAAAACTGGCATTGGATCTATACTATCATAGGGTTAAATCCTTTATAGGGGCTTACGCTGCGGTTTTGAACGGTGTAGATGCCATAGTATTTACAGCAGGGCTTGGGGAAAATTCAGCTACCAGCAGGGCTGCTGTATGCGGTGGACTTGGTTATCTTGGAATTAAAATAGACCCTGAAAAAAATAACATAAGGGGAGAAGCATTGGAGATAAGTACTTCTGATTCAAAGGTAAAAGTATTTGTAATTCCTACAAATGAGGAACTCATGATAGCCAGGGATACCAAGGACATAGTGAAAAATCTTAAATAGGATATAAAACTTGACTTTTAATGCTCATCTCTATATAATAAATTGTGGCTAATGTATAGAGGTGAGTATTATGGAATTGAATATATCGGAATTATTTGATAAGGATGTATTATCAAGAGAACTTGAACTTACAATAGAAGATGAGGGGTTCTACTATGGCGGGGAGTACATGAAATTTCTGCAGCCCATGAATTTTAGTGGAACTTTAACTAGGGCAGAGGATGTTTTTATATTAGCTGGGAAATTACATTGTTTGTTACAGCTCACTTGTTCAAGATGTTTTGAAAAATTTCCATATGCTGTAGACATATCTATTGCTGAAAAGTTCACAAATAACGCAGTTGGAGATGACGAAATCATCTTCATAAATGGTGATATAATAGATATTACAGAAATATTAGAGAATAATATTATATTGAGCTTGCCAATTAAAAGGCTCTGCAAAGAAGATTGTAAGGGTTTATGTCAAAAGTGCGGCACTAATTTAAATTATTCTCAGTGTCAGTGCAGAGATGATGATATTGATCCAAGATTGGCAAAATTAAAAGATATGCTTTTTACTGATTAAGGAGGTGTTTACTTTGGGAAATCCAGCCGGAAAAACTTCAAGAGCAAAAAAAAATTCGAGAAGAGCACAGACTTTTAAACTGAACTTACCGGATTTAGTTGAGTGTCCTCAGTGTCATGAAATGAAACTTGCTCATAGAGTATGTAAAAATTGTGGATATTACAAGGGCAAAGAGGTTGTTGCAACTGAAAATTAATAAAAGAAAGTCCTGAGGCTTTCTTTTTTTGTATAGATAAGACAGTATTTATAAGATTGGTTAGTGTGTAAAAGGGGAGAGGATATATGATAATTGCTGTAGATGGGATGGGGGGAGATTTTGCACCTTCGGCTGTAGTTGAAGGTGCAGTTGGAGCTGTTAAAGAAACTGATGTAGATATAATAATAACGGGCAGAGAGAAGAAAATTGAAGAGGAGTTATCCAAATACAGTTATCCTAAAGATAAAATAAGTGTTTTAAATACTCCTGAAATTATAACCACTGAAGAAGCGCCTGTTATGGCAGTTAGAAAGAAGAGAAATTCAAGTTTAGTTAAAGCACTGACTCTTGTAAAGGAAAAAAAGGTAGATGCAGTTGTATCGGCAGGAAGCACAGGAGCCTTTATGGCAGGTGCTACTTTAATTGTAGGTAGAATCAAAGGTGTTGACAGAGTGGCGCTGGCGCCTGTTATGCCGGGAAAAAATGGAGATTTTATGGTCATAGATGCGGGAGCCAATGTGGATTGTAAACCTCAATATTTGCTGCAGTTTTCTCTTATGGGTAAAATATATTTGGAAAATGTTTTAAAAAAGGAGAATCCATCTATAGGACTCATAAATATAGGTGTGGAAGAGGAAAAGGGAAATGAGCTGACCAAAAGTGCCTATAAGATTTTAAAGAAAATGGATTTTAATTTTGTTGGCAACGTGGAACCAAGGGATATTGCAGCGGGAGATATAGATATATTAGTCTGTGATGGAATGATTGGAAATACTGTTTTGAAGATGTATGAAGGTGTGGCACTGAATTTGTTTGAAATGTTAAAGGCAGGAATTATGAAATCCTTTAGAACTAAACTTGGTGGAATTATGCTGAAGCCGGTTTTTAGTGAAATTAAAGGTAAGATGGACTACTCTGAATATGGAGGGACAGCTTTCTTAGGTTCTAGGGGTATATGCATAAAAGCCCATGGAAGCTCAAATGGGAAAGCATTTAAAAATGCCATAAAAAGGGCTGTAGACTGTTATGACAATAAAGTTATAGATAAAATAAAATCTGAAATAGAAAAGATACCTGAAATTGAAAGTGATAATATAAAAAAGCAATAATATAAATATATTAAACTCAAATACTTAAAAACAAAATTCACTGGTATTTATTGTTGACGATACATAAGTTATGTAATATTATTTATGTAGAAAATTTTTTTGGAGGTGGAATTATGATATTTGAAAAAATACAAAAAATAATATCTGAACAACTTGGAATAGATTCACAGGAAATAAATTTGGAATCATCTTTTGTTGACGATTTAGGTGCAGATTCACTTGATATAGTCGAGTTAATAATGGCTCTGGAAACAGAGTTTGATTTAGAAATACCTGATGAGGAAGCTGAAAAAGTAAAAACAGTGGGAGATGTAGTTGAGTACATAAAAGCTCATACTGAAGAATAGATCAAATACCTTAAAGTCCCGTTTGAATACGGGGCTTTAAATTTCAAAAAGAACGCTGTGTTTTTGATTTCTTGTAGATAATCAATTATTGTATTATAGTGAATAAATAAGATGAACTTATTCTTGAATTTGATTTTATAGGCATACAGCGGGTAATTTGCTGTAAATTGAAGAATAAATTCCAAAAGGAGAAATATGAATGGATGAAAAAACAAATTATATTGAGAATGTAGAGAAAAGGTTGAATATATGTTTTAAAGATAAAGAATTGATTGAAATAGCATTGACCCATAGTTCCTATGCCAATGGAAGAAAAAATGTAAAATTTAATGAAAGGCTGGAATTCTTGGGAGATTCTGTATTGCAGCTTTGTATATCAGAATATTTATTTTCAATGTATAAAAATAAGCCTGAAGGTGAGCTTACTAAAAAGAGATCCCTTATAGTTTGCGAAAATTCTCTCTATGAAATAGCCAGGAAATGGGATATAGGGAAATACATAAAAATGAGCAGAGGGGAAGAACTTACAGGGGGAAGAGAGAGAACATCCATACTTGCAGATTGTGTGGAAGCTATTATTGCAGCAGTTCATGTGGATTTTGGATATGAGAGGGCCAGAAAATTTATCATTGATAATTTTAATGGTATTATACAAAAGGCCATGGAAAATAAAATAGTACTGGATTATAAAACCAGGCTTCAGGAGATTCTTCAAAAAAATGGAGATGTATCTATAGACTATGTGCTTATAAGCTATGACGGACCACCTCATAGGAGAAAATTTTATACCGAGGTGTGCATGGATAAAAATGTGTTGGGAAAAGGCATGGGTTACAGTAAAAAAGAGTCGGAGCAGAATGCGGCACACAATGCCCTGAACAAATTGGATTTTAAGACCAGCGGCAGAGTTTAGAGAGGTAAAATAGATGAAAAATAGACATTATATAATACCTATATTTGTACCTAATGAAGGATGTCCGCATAAGTGTGTTTTTTGTAATCAAAGTATCATTACAGGAAATGGGCAAGTGGTTGATGCTGATTTTGTCAGAAAAACTGTGGAAGAATATCTAAAAACTATAAGAAGAGAAAATTCAACAGTGGAAATTTCATTTTTTGGAGGGACTTTTACGGCTATTCCAATGAAAAGACAAAGGGAACTTTTAAAAATAGCTAAAGAATACAAGGATAGTGGAGATATAGATTTTATACATCTCTCTACAAGGCCGGATTATATAAATAAGAATATACTGGATAATTTAAAGTATTATTCAGTGAAGGTAATAGAGCTGGGTATACAGTCCCTGGATAGAGAAGTTCTTGTAAAATCAGGGAGGGGTCATTCTCCAGAAGATGTTAAAAGGGCGTCTTTCCTTATAAAAGAATATGGCTTTACATTGGGACATCAAGTGATGCTGGGATTACCCTGTGATAGCTTTGATAAAGATATAAAGACTGTAAAGGAGTCCATAGCCATGAAGCCAGATATATACAGATTGTATCCTGCTCTTGTAATAAAGCAAACACCTATGGAAATAATGTATAGAAAAGGAATATATAAACCCTATGATCTAGATGGTGCAGTAGATGTATGTAGAACTCTGTACTGTATTTTAAGGGCAAATAAAATAAATGTAATTAGAATTGGACTTCAACCTACAGAGGAAATAAATGTTGGAGCAGATGTGGTGGCAGGACCTTTTCATCCAGCCTTTAGAGAACTGGTGGAAGGAAGTATTTATAATAGTATTTTAGAACACATTATACCTGAATCATATGAAGGTGAGGTGGAGGTAAGAATAAATAATAGAGACTTATCTAAATTGTATGCAGATAAAAAGAAATATTTCATAAAGCTGGAAGAAAAATTGAGAAGATGTTCTATAAAAGTCATACAGAGCAGTGCGGTTAATAGGGAAACCCTAATTGTAGACGGTAAAGATTTTAGTAAGACCCTGTCAGTAGAGGATTATATAACGAAGGAATATTTAAATAAAATTATAGTATGAGGAGAGTGAATGTTGTGAGAAAACAGGCCAGAGATAAAATGACTAAAGCAATTGTGTTTTTTGTAGTACTTATATTTATAATGGGATTACTGCCAATGTTTTTTAGGTAAGGAGTGTCTAGTTTATGTTTTTAAAAACTATTGGTATGAGGGGGTTCAAATCCTTTGCAGATAAAACAGAATTGGTATTTACAGATGGGATTACCTCTATTGTAGGACCAAATGGAAGTGGGAAAAGTAATATCTCAGATGCGGTTAAGTGGGTACTTGGAGAACAGAGCATAAAGAATTTAAGGGGAGGGAAAATGGAGGATGTAATTTTTGCAGGGACTCAATTTAGAAAACCTGTAGGATTGTGTCAAGTTTCTCTTACCTTAGATAATACGGACAAGAAGCTTCCTATAGATTATTCAGATGTTACAATTTCCAGAAGACTTTATAGATCTGGAGAAAGCGAATACTATATAAATAATACACAGTGTAGGCTAAAAGATATAAATGAACTTTTTATGGATACGGGTATAGGGAGAGAGGGCTATTCCATAATAGGACAAGGTAATATAGAGTCTATTTTGAATGGCAAACCAGAAGATAGAAGAGGTATTTTGGAGGAGGCAGCAGGAATTGTAAAATTCAGGTGGAGAAAGGAAGAATCAGAAAAAAAACTTGAGAATACCCATATTAATTTATTGAGAATAGGAGATATCTTGGAAAGTTACAGGGGCAGATTGGAACCTCTTGAAATTGAAAGAAAAAAAGCCAATGAATTTTTGAAGTTATCTAAAAAATTGAGAGAAATGAAAATAAATATGCTGATTCATTCCATTGAAAAATTAGAGGACAAAATAGATAAAATAAAAAAATCTTCAGAATCTGCTGAACAGGACACTAAAGAATTGAATTCAGAATTTGTTGAATTAAAATTAAATGTAAGTCAATTAAATGAAGAAATGGAAAATTTAAACAGAGAGAATACCAGCCGTAGAAAAAATTATTATGAAAACAGGGAGAGGGTTCAAAAGGCAAGCAGCGATGTAAAACTATTAGTACAGCAGACTGAAAGCATAAAAAAAGTTATAGAAAAAGATATGCTGGAGCTGAATGTGATAGAGGATAAAAGGGTTCAAAATATGCAGCAGAAGAAAATACAGGAAGATACTCTATCTGAATTGAAGATAACTAAAAAAGAGATAAGTGATGAGCTGGAGGAACAGAATAATTTTGTGAAAATTATTGAGAAAAGTATAGAGGAGAAAGAAGATCTATATAGGAATCTTAAAGAAGATGAAATAGAACATTTAAGAAATATATCCAGTTTAAAAAATGATATAATTTCAATTAAAAAAGATATAAGGGATATGACGGAAAAAATTCAAAGTATGAAGACATCCTGTGAAAGCTATATTCATTCTATTAAAATAAATTCCAACACTAAGAAAATGGTACTTTTAAAAATGGATGATATAGAAAGTCGTGTTAAAGAATATCAATTTAATATTGATGAAAATAGGAAAAAAATTTTGAAACTAAATGAAGTTTTTTCGTCCAGACAAAAAAAATTAAGTGAATTAAACGCAGTTTACAATAAATTAGAGGCAAATCATACTATGCTGGTAAATCTTAAGGAACACTACGAAGGATATAATAGAGCGGCAAGAGTACTTATGATGGAAATAAAAAAGGGTAAGCTTCATATTACTGAGAATGATTGCTTTTTGGTAGGAGAAGTTATAACTCTTGAAAAAAAATTTGAAACCTGTATAGAGATTGCCCTTGGAAGTTCTATATCAAATATAATAACCAAAGATGAAATTATGGCTAAAACTCTTATAAAATATTTAAAAAATAATAATATGGGGAGGGCTACATTTTTACCTCTTACTACAATTAAGGGGAAAAAAATATTAAAGAGTGACAGATTGAAAAATGTAAAAGGCTATATAGGTATTGCCAGTGATCTTTTAGAATGTAAAAGTGGATTTAAGAAAATTATGGAGTATATATTGGGAAGGACAATAATTTGTAGTGATATGGACAGTGCCCTTAAAATAGCTAAATTAAGTGGGTATAGTTTTAAGATAGTAACTCTTTTAGGAGATATGGTAAATCCGGGAGGATCTCTTACAGGAGGAAGTATCAGGAAAAAAAACAGCAGCATAATAGGAAGAAAGAGAGAGATAGAAGAAATATCTACAAATATAAAAGATATACAGGTAAAAATACAGAATTTGAAAGAGAAAATAAGTGATAATAAGGAGGCCATGACTAGAAATAATGAAGATGTTTTGTCTTTGAAAGATAAAATTTATGCAGAAAATATAGAAAAGACTAAAATGAAGGGCCAGATAGATAATATAGAAGGGGAAAATTCAAAGTTACTGGAAAATATAAATATATCAAATAGAGAAATAGAGATAATTTCTAAAAATAAAGCAAATAAAGAAGTTAAATTACAAGAAGAAGAGGGAAATTTAAAAATACTTTATGAAAAACAAAGCCAAAATAACAAACATATCCTGCAGATGGAAGAAGAATTAAAAAATAAAAAAAAGGATTCTGAGAATAAAAAAGAGAGTCTCACTCAATTAAAAATAAAAATAGCGAAAACTGATGAGAATATCTTAAATAGATCACAGGAACTAAAAAGATTAGAAGAGGAAATAAAGGAATTGGACTCAAAAAAATCTAATATAAATATGGAAATTGAAAAGTGCAGGAGAGATATACATGACTGCGAATTGAAAAAAGTTACAAATTTTAAAAATATAGACAATGCAAAACTGAAAATAGAAGAATTACAGGGAATTATGGAAGAAAATAATTTAAAAATTACAAGACTCAAAGACAATATAAAAATGAATAATGAAAAATTGGAAGATTTAGCCTTTGTAGTAAATAAAAAGGAGCAGGGACTTCACAAAATGCAGTTATCTATTGCTAAGCTTTCAACAGAAAAAGATAATATGTATTTGAAATTGAAAGAAGATATGGAAATTACCTATGAGAATGCTCTAAAATATAAAAATGACATAGATAATTTAAATGAGTACAATGAAGAAATATTAAATTTGAAAAATAGTATATCTAAACTTGGGGCAGTTAATCTGGGAGCTATAGAAGAATATGATTCATTGAAAGAGAAAGTTACGTTTTTGAGTTTACAAAAGGAAGATCTGGTAAAGTCTAAGAATGAACTGGAAAATGTGATAGATATGATGACGGAAAAAATGAGAATGCTCTTTAAAAAAAATTTTAGTAAATTGAGAGAAAATTTTAATTCTATATTTAAAGAATTGTTTAATGGAGGAAATGCAGATTTGATCCTTGTAAATGGTGACGAGCTCACTGCAAATATAGATATAACAGTCCAGCCTCCAGGTAAAAAACTGCAAAATATAAATCTCCTATCGGGAGGTGAAAAGGGACTTTCCGCCATAGCGCTGCTATTTGCTATACTCAAGATTAAACCAACTCCTTTTTGTATACTGGATGAAATAGAAGCTGCATTAGATGATGCAAATGTGATGAGATATGCAAAATTTCTTAGAAAATTTGCTGAGAATACTCAATTTATTATCATAACTCATAGAAAGGCAACTATGGAAGTAAGTGATGTGATGTATGGAGTTACTATGGAGGAAAAAGGTATTTCAAAAATAGTTTCTGTGGATTTGAAAGAGAATTACTAAAAAGGTATATTTAACAACAAAATATATAGAAAATGGGAAGGTAAATAAAAATGTTTAAAGAATTTTTTGACAAATTGAGGAACGGTCTTGAAAAAACTAAAAGCAACCTGACGGGAAGAATAACGGACATGTTGAGCAGAGCTGTAACTATAGATGAGGAGCTGTATGATGAGCTAGAAGAGATACTTATAACTGCGGATATAGGTGTAGAAACTACAGTGTATATTATAGATAGATTGAAGGAGAAAATAAAAGAAGATAAAATAAAAGATCCCAATTTATTAAATGACTGTTTAAAGAAGATAATTATAGACATACTGGGTGAGGAGGAAAACAGTATTGTACCTAAGCAAATTCCAGAGATAATATTGGTAATAGGGGTAAATGGAGTGGGAAAAACTACTTCCATAGGAAAGATATGCTATAAACTAAAGGATAGAGGATATAAAGTGATTATGGCTGCAGCGGATACTTTTAGAGCTGCTGCCATAGATCAACTTGAGGTGTGGAGTGAGAGGGCTGGTGTCGAAATAATAAAGCATCAAGAGGGTTCAGATCCAGCAGCAGTTGTATTTGATGCAATTCAGGCATCAAAAGCTAGAAAAGCAGATGTGTTGATATGTGATACGGCCGGAAGGCTTCACAATAAAAAAAATTTGATGAAAGAACTTGAAAAGATAAACAGAGTAATAGAAAGAGAGTATAAAGAGGCTTTTAAACAGATATTTCTCGTATTGGATGCAACTACGGGACAGAATGCAGTCCAGCAGGCAAAACAATTTACCGAAGTGTGTCCTGTAGATGGTATAATACTCACTAAACTGGATGGCACTGCTAAAGGTGGAATCGTAATATCTATAAAGCACAGTTTAAATATACCTGTAAAATTAATAGGAGTTGGAGAAGGCATTGACGATCTACAGGAATTTAAAAGTAGGGATTTTGTGGAGGCATTATTTTAAATCCTGTTAAGTATAAATACTTGACAGCATTTATTAATTTTGATATTATTTATTTGGTTAAGGTTTGGTATATGTTATTTATTTTATTAAATAAAAGAGATGATAGCGTGGAAGAGAGAATACGACTTTCCGTATTGCTTGATATATATGGTGAACTTTTAACAAAAAAACAGAGAGATGTAATGGAACTTTATTATGATGAAGATTTGTCTTTAAGGGAAATAGCAGAGCATACCAATACAAGCAGACAGGCGGTATACGATATTATAAAAAGATGTCATAAGCTTTTACTAGAGTATGAGGATAAATTACATATATTGAAAAAAAGAAAAAATTTAGAAGAAAATAAAAAATCTATCTTGAAATTTATAGATTCCCTTTGTTGCAGTGGAAATGAGGAAGTTTTAAACAAGGTAAAAGATTATGTAAAAAAGAATATTTAATTTAGGAGGATTAGAATGGCTTTTGAAGGATTGGCATCTAAGCTTCAGGAGACATTAAAAAAGCTTAGAGGTAAAGGTAAACTTTCTGAAAAAGATATAAAAGATGCTATGAGAGAAGTAAAGCTAGCACTTTTGGAAGCAGATGTTAATTACAAAGTGGTAAAATATTTCATAAAAAGTGTCAGCGAAAAATGCCTGGGTGAAGAAGTACTGAAGAGTTTGACTCCAGCACAACAGGTCATAAAAATAGTGAATGAGGAACTTACGGCTTTAATGGGAAACAGCCACAGTTCGATTGAATATAATTCCAATGGGCTGACTACAATAATGTTGGTGGGCCTGCAGGGCGCAGGGAAAACAACTATGTGTGGCAAATTAGCTCTACAGTTGAGAAAAAAGAATAAAAAGCCGCTTTTGGCAGCTTGTGATATATACAGGCCGGCTGCAATAAAACAGCTCCAGATAGTTGGAAAAGAAATAAGCATACCAGTGTTTTCCATGGGAGATAAGGCAGCAGCGGTGGATATATGCAAAGGAGCTGTGGAGTATGCTAAAAATAATAATTTCAATGTACTCATAGTGGATACGGCGGGTAGACTTCAGATAGATGAAAAATTGATGAATGAATTGGGCCAGATTAAGGAAGAGGTCAATCCCGATGAAATACTGCTTGTAGTGGATGCCATGACAGGTCAGGATGCAGTAAATGTGGCCTCAAGCTTTAATGAGAAGCTTAACATAAGCGGAGTGATACTTACAAAATTGGATGGAGATACTAGAGGAGGGGCTGCACTTTCTATAAAGTCTATGACCGGAAAACCAATAAAGTTTATTGGTGTCGGGGAAAAGATGAATGATTTTGAAGTCTTTTATCCGGATAGAATGGCTTCAAGAATACTTGGCATGGGAGATGTGCTTTCTCTTATAGAAAAAGCACAGCAATCTATTGACAAGGAAGAAGCTGAAAAGCTTGGAAGCAGGATGCTGACCAAAGAGTTTAATTTTGAGGATTTCCTGTCTATGATGCAGCAGGCTAAGAAGCTGGGACCTTTAAGTAAGCTTATGGAAATGGTACCTGGAGTCAATGCCAGGGAATTTCAAGGAATTGACTTTTCAAAAGGAGAGAAAGAGCTGGTAAAAATTGAGGCTATAATCAATTCCATGACTTTAAAAGAGAGAAGAAATCCATCGATTATAAGTGCTTCTTCATCTAGAAAGAAGAGAATAGCACAGGGATCTGGCACTACAATACAGATGGTAAATAAGCTTCTTAGGGAGTTTACGCGAATTAAAAAGATGATGAAACAGTTTGGTGGAATGAAAAAAGGTTTTAAAAAGGGACCATTTGGAAAGCTCCCTTTTTAGATATAGTAGTAAAATAGTTTGTTGTCCACTTTAAGGAGGTGATATAGATGGCTGTAAAGATAAGATTGAGGAGAATGGGTGCAAAAAAAGCTCCCTTTTATAGAATAGTTGTGGCAGATTCAAGGTTTCCAAGAGATGGTAGATTTATAGAAGAAATAGGGTATTATAACCCTACGACTGACCCTAATACTGTTAAATTTGATGAAGAAAAAGCTATAAAATGGATAAAAAATGGAGCTCAACCAACTGAAGTAGTTAAGAAGATTTTCGATAAATCTGGATTGAAGGATAAACTTGGTAAGTAGTTAACTGGGGGTGTATTAAGTGAAAGAGCTAGTGGAAATAATTGCTAAATCGTTAGTGGATAACCCAGATATGGTTCAAGTAAATGAGATTGTAGGTGAGCAGTCTATAATTCTTGAATTAAAAGTTGCACAAGAAGATATGGGAAAGGTAATAGGTAAACAGGGGAGGATAGCTAAAGCTATAAGAACTGTTGTAAAAGCAGCAGCTATAAAGGAAAATAAGAGGGTTGTTGTGGAGATAATATAAGAGTTAGATTATCTAACTCTTATATTTGTATTTGAGTATAATGTGAATTCTTGAATAAACCAATTGAAACCATATATGTTTTAAGTTACATTATAGTGGAAAAGAGGTGGATGAAATCTGCTTATTATAAATGTGATCTTAAAATTTTAATTGCAGCATGATTTAATTTTTAATATGCAGAATATTACTCTATGAAAAAATTTATAACTATAGGGGAAATAATAAATACACATGGAATAAAAGGGGAGTTAAAGGTATATCCGCTGACCGATGATCCTAAAAGATTCAATAAATTGGATGTAGTGTATATAGAGGGAGTACCGAAGAAAATACTTGAATGTAAGTTTCAATCCAACAGAGTTATACTTAAAGTTCAAAGTATTGATTCCATAGAAGAAGCCCTTCCCTATAAGGGAAAATACCTGGAAGTTCCAAGAGAGAATGCAGTTGAGCTGAAGGAAGGAACATATTTTATTGCGGATATAATAGGTTGTTCTGTAGTAGATGAAGAAGGTGTATTTTATGGGAAAGTTGGAGATGTACTTCATACTCACAGCAATGACGTATACTGGATAAAGGGGAAAGATGAACTGCTTATTCCCGCCATAAAGGATGTAATAGTGAATATAGATGTGAAAAAAGAAGAGATAGTTATAAAGCCGGTGAAAACATGGATGTAAAGATAGACATACTCACTCTTTTTCCCCAGATGTTTGATGTATTTAATTATAGCATAATAGGAAGAGCACTCAGAAATAATATATTGAGTATAAATACCATTGATATAAGAGAATTTACTAAGGATAAACACAGAAAAGTAGATGATTACCCATATGGCGGCGGGGCTGGTATGATAATGACTGTACAGCCTATTGTTGATTGTATAAAAGAAGTAAAGACTAGAAACAGTGGGAAAGTTATTTATTTAGGACCTAGGGGAAAAACATTTAACCAATCTATTGCAAGAGAACTTTCAAGAGAAAGTGAATTGATATTTTTGTGTGGGCATTATGAAGGAATAGATGAGAGAGTATATAAATATATAGATATGGAAATATCTATTGGTGATTTTGTAGTAACTGGTGGTGAAATGGCATGTATACCAATTGTAGACAGCATATGCAGAATGATACCTAATGTACTGTCCAGTAAGGAAAGCTATATGGAGGAATCCTTTTACAATGGATTGCTTGAATATCCGCAATATACCAGACCGGAATGTTTTCAAGGAAACGATGTACCTGAAATTCTCTTATCAGGACACCATGAAAATATAAGAAGATGGAAGAGAGCAAAATCCCTTATAATTACCAGAAATAAGAGACCAGATTTATTTAAAAAAATCTCATTATCAGAAGAAGACAAAAAGCTTATCAAACTCTATGATGAAAATAGATAATAAATATATTTTTAAAATAAGTTGAAAATGAAATGCATATGTGTTAAAATTTGTTTGTGCTGCACGAGCGTTCCGCTGTCTGTAAATATGCTGGATAAGAACGTTGAATAATTATTAGGAGGTAATGCACAGTGTTAGATATAATAAAACAGATAGAAGGTAAACAGATTAGAACAGATTTACCGGATTTTAATGTAGGAGATACGGTAAAAGTCCACGTAAAGATTAAAGAGGGAAACAGGGAAAGAATACAGATTTTTGAAGGTGTAGTTTTAAAGAGGCAAAATGGAGGAATAAGGGAAACTTTTACAGTTAGAAGAGTTGCCTATGGTGTAGGAGTTGAAAGAACATTTCCAGTTAATTCTCCTATAATAGATAAGATACAGGTAGTGAGAAGAGGTAAAGTGAGAAGAGCAAAATTATACTACTTAAGAGATAGAGTAGGTAAAGCAGCTAAGGTAAAAGAAATATTAAGATAAAAAGGGGCTTTATAAAGTCCCTTTTTTAAGTATTAAGGTGGTGTAAATTTTTAATGAAGGAATTGATAGAAATAGGTAAGTCCATATTGATAGCTGTTGTAGCAGCGTTTTTAATCATAACCTTTGTATTTGAAACTGTAAGTGTAGATGGACATTCTATGGATCCTACTTTAAACAATGGAGATAGGCTGATTGTAGAGAAAGTAAGTTATTACTTTAGAGCGCCTAAGCCCGGTGACATAGTGGTAATAAAATATCCTGCTGATCCTAAGGAAAAGTTTATTAAAAGAGTAGTAGGCGTTGGAGGGGATAGAGTAAAGATTGAAAATGGAAAGTTATACGTAAACGATGTTGTAAAAAATGAGCCCTATATATTGGAAGCTATGACGTCAAATTTTAATGAAGTTACAGTACCTGAAAATACAGTATTTGTAATGGGGGATAATAGAAACAACAGCAGGGACAGCAGATTTCCTGATGTGGGATTTGTAAGCTATAAAATGGTGGTCGGAAGAGCGGCATTTAGGATATATCCTTTTAATAGAATGGGAGGGTTAAGCACAGTTCAAAATTAGAAAGGAAGAAATTTTATATGACTATAAATTGGTTTCCCGGGCATATGGCCAAAACCAGAAAAGAAATAAAGGAAAATCTAAAATTAGTAGATGTGGTTATAGAGATGAGAGATGCCAGGATAATAAGATCCAGTAAAAACCCGGATATAGAGGATATATGTGGTTCTAAACCCAGGATGATACTGTTGAATAAAAGTGACTTGGCGGAGGAAAATATAACTAAATTGTGGGTGGAATATCTTTCTAAAGACAGTATAAGTGTATTGTCGGTAAACTGTAATACAGATAGAGGTTTGAAAAATATAAAAACTGAGGTAAATAAACTTTTAAAAGAGAAGCATAGTAGAATGAAGAAAAAGGGAATTTCTAAGATAATTGACAGGGCAATGGTAGTAGGTATACCCAATGTGGGAAAATCTTCTCTTATAAATAAATTAGCTAAAGGCAGGATAGCTAAAATTGGGGATAAACCTGGAGTTACTAAAAGTAAACAGTGGATTAAAACTAAATTGGGGATAGAGCTTATGGATACTCCGGGAATATTGTGGCCAAAACTTGAAAGTGAAGAAACTAGACTTAATTTGGCATTTACTGGGGCAATAAAAGATGAGATTATGGATATAGAAGAGCTGACATTGAATCTTGTAGAATTTTTGTGTAGGTATTATCCAGACAGGCTTAAAGCCAGGTATAAACTTGATAGATTAAGTGAAATGCCTTTGGAGAATGTTGAAAACATAGCTAGAAAAAGAGGAGCTATAGTTTCCGGTGGTAGAGTGGACTACAATAGAGTATCTGTTTTGATTTTGGATGAATTTAGGGGAGGAAAATTGGGGCCTATCTCTCTGGAAAGACCCTAGAAAATTCTGAAAGGTGTATATTAAATGAACATGGATAATTTTAATTGGAATAAACTAGAAGAATATAAATTTGAGGATATAAAGAGAAAAGTGAATTTTGTAAAGAAAAATTATTTCCATTTGAAAGAAGATATTATAGATAAAATACTGAGGGATTTAAAATCTGACAGCAGAAAAAATGTAAATGCTCTATCTGTAAGTTTCTATAATTTTGTTGTAAATAAAAAAAGAGAAATAAAAAGAATAAAAGAGATGTATTCCTTCGATAAAAAATTTGGCCGCTATATATATACTGCAGGAGCAGATGAAGTAGGAAGGGGACCGCTGGCAGGTCCTATAGCTGCTGCTGCAGTTATATTGAATTTGGATTGTAAAAATGATGAAGAACTTATTCTGGGAATAAAAGATTCAAAAAAACTTACTCCAAGACGGAGGAGTGAACTTTCAGAGGAAATAAGGCATAGGGCTTTAGGATATAATATTTCGGTTATAAATAATGTGGAAATAGATAAAAGGGGAATTTCCTGGTGCAATAATGAAGTATTAAAAAGAGCCGTAGAAGGGTTGAAATTGCCCGTAAATATGGTCTTGTCTGATGGATATTCCATAAAAAATTTATATAACAACAACGAATTTATAATAAAAGGTGATGCTAAAAGTGCAAGTATAGCAGCGGCTTCAATTATAGCCAAGGTTTACAGGGACAGCCTTATGAAAGAATATTCCCATATATATACTGAGTATGGATTTGAGCATAATTCAGGCTATGGGACTGAAGAACATATAAAAGCTATAAAAAAATATGGGATCTGCAAGATACACAGAAAAAGTTTTTTGAAAAATATAATGTGAATTATTAAAATTCGAATCAAAAAAAGTATATAACTTATATTTGAAAAGCATCTTTAATAAGCTTTACGGATGGAATGTTATTATAGGTGTTGAATATTATTTCTATGACATCAAATCTAAAATTAAATTTATATAATTTTTTTTTCATTATATATACAGTGGCTGTTTTATATATTTTAGCTTGTTTGGAATAATTTACGGCTTCACAGGGGCTTCCATATAACTTGCCATAACGGGATTTAACTTCTACAAAACAGAGATAATTTCCGTCTTTTCCTATAATATCAACTTCTCCTGTTTTACACCGAAAATTTCTTTCCAATATTGTGTATCCAATTTCTCTAAGGTAATTTTCAGCTACATCCTCACCCAGGGAACCTATATTCTTATTGAAAGAATGCATGGATTTTCCACCTTCTATTTTTAGAATTTTTTATTATTATAGCATTTATATCGAATACTTGCATTGTATATAGTATTTAAGCTCAAAAATTAATTTTATGTATAGGTTTTCCTATCTGTGTACATCTATTGAAATTGTTTTTAATTCGCTGATAAAATTTGGCATATATACATTTATGCAGATCAGTAAAAAAAATATAGAGAGTACACTTCCAATACTTATCATATCACTATTCTTCCTTCCTATTCCTGTGAGAATCAATACAATGCCCACTATAAGACCTAGTATAACTAAAAGAAAGTACATATAATATTCCCCCTAACAATGTTTAAAATTTATCCTAAATTATATATATTATACAATTATTGTAAATATAAATAAAGATATTTTTAACTAAAATAGAAATTAAAGTAAATATAATTAATTGACTTTACATGTAACCACCACCAGTAAACTTCCTGTAGCACAGTGCTTCAGTTAAGTGGGATTCGTTTATACATTCACTGTGATCTAAGTCTGCTATTGTCCTGGAAACTTTTAGAATTTTACTGTAAGCTCTAGTTGTCAATTTATATTTAGAATAAATTTTTGCAAGTATTTCTATAGATTTTTTATTGAGTTTACAGTATTTTTTAATTAAAGTGCTGTTCATTTCTGAATTATACTGTATTCCATGATTCATGAATCTTTTCTTCTGAATTTTTCTGGCGTCTTCCACTCGTTTTCTTATTGATTTAGAAGATTCGCTTTTTTTGGAATTCTGGATGTCTTTGAAGTTTAAAGAGGTTACGAAAGTAAATAGATCTATTCTATCCATAAAGGGACTTGATAGTTTTGATATATACCTCTTTCTCTCATAATCTGTACATGTACAATGTTTACCAGAAGCAAAGTTTCCACAAGGACATGGGTTGGTGGCCATTATGGTCATGAAGTTGCATGGGAAGGAGACTCTGCCAGAGCATCTGTTTATTGTTATTCTCTTTTCTTCTAAAGGCTGTCTTAAAACTTCCAGCACATTTTTTTTGAATTCAAGTACTTCATCCAAAAAAAGTACACCATTGTGCGCTAAAGATATCTCACCGGGCATTAAATTATTTCCACCTCCTATGAGAGCAGCTGCTGTGATGGTGTGATGGGGACTTCTAAAGGGTGGTTTGGTTATAAGACCTTCGTTTGTATTTAAATTTCCAGTAACGCTGTATATTTTAGTGACTTCTAGGGATTTTTCGTAATTCAAATTTGGAAGTATAGTTGGAACTCTCCTGGCCATCATAGTTTTACCAGAGCCAGGCGGGCCAGCCATGAGTACATTATGATTTCCAGCAGAAGCTACTTCCAGGGCTCTTTTGCAACTTTCCTGCCCAAATACATCTGAAAAGTCCAGAGTGGAATGTGGAATTTTAGATGACACTCTTTTATGCTTATAAGGAAGTAGATCCCTGTATTTTATAAAATATACTATTTGCTTTAAATTCTCAAATGCGTAACAATTTACTCCTTTTATAGAAGAGCATTCCTCTGCATTTTCAATAGGAACTATAAAATTTTTTATATTGTTTTTTATACCCTCTAATGTTATTGGGAGTACACCCCTTACTTTATTTAAATTGCCGGATAAGGACAATTCACCTAGTATTAAAAAATCTTCCCAATCATAAAAATTCATTTGCCCTGTGCATATAAGTATGCCAACGGCTATAGGAAGATCAAACAGAGAACCTGCTTTTTTCATATCTGCTGGAGCTAAATTTACTACTATTTTTTTTATAGGAAATTCAAATCCTGAATTTATTATTGAAGCTTTTACTCTTTCTTTAGATTCTTTTACAGAAGTGTCTGCCAGGCCAACTATGTTGAAGGAGGGAAGCCCTCTTTCAATGTCTACTTCTACTGAAACTATACTTCCATCTATGCCTAAAAAGGAAGATGTATTTAATTTGATAGCCATATTATTATCACCTCTGCTTAATTCTTGACAATAATATTTTGTTTTAAACTTTTAAAGATAAAACACTGTAAATTTTGAATAAAATAATGGGATTGTGAACATAATTTTTACATAATTATATTTATAGGATGTGAATTATTTATGAACATATATGATCTGTGGTTTGCTTCTGTTAAAGTATCGAATAAAATAAAAAATAATATATTAAAGAAATTTAAAGGTACAAAAAATATATACATACATAGTATTTATAATAATGATTCTATATTTTTAGATAGTGGTTATAGTAAAATATATGATGAATTAAAGAAGTCCTGGAATGAAGGCAGATTGAAAGATCTGATGGAGTATTCTTTAGAAGAAGGTATAGAAACGGTGAATTGTTGTGAAAAGAATTATCCTTATAAGTTAAAAAATTATGATGACTCTCCGGCAATTTTGTTTTATAAGGGAGATATTGATATTTTAAACAATTTGAGTATAGCAATAGTAGGAGCCAGAGATTGTAGTTTATATGGAAAAAATGCAGCTCTATTGATAGGTAGAGAGATTTCTGCAAATAATTTAAATATAATAAGCGGCATGGCAAGGGGAATTGACAGCTGTGCCCATAGAGCTGCAATTGAAAATGACGGGTATACCTGTGCTGTACTTGGTTCAGGAATAGATGTGGTATATCCTAGAGAGAACAGGGGATTATATGAGGATATTTTAAAAAAAGGATGTGTGATATCTGAATTTATTCCCAAGACAAAACCTTATCCTTACAATTTTCCGATGAGGAATAGAATTATAAGTGGTCTAAGTGATGTGGTAATTGTAATTGAAGCTGGGGATAAGAGCGGGGCCTTAATAACTGCCGGTTGTGCTTTGGAACAGGGGAAAGATGTTATGGCTGTACCTGGTTCTATATTTTCCCCTAAAAGTAAGGGCGCAAATAATCTTATAAGAGAAGGAGCCTATGTATTTACCTGTATGGAGGATTTGTTTCAAATGCTGCCTGTAGAGTATACGAAGGAGAAATGCGTAAAAGACCATAGGTTAAATGCTGAAGAGGAAAAAATATGTAAAATTATTGGTCATATTCCCATACATATAGATGAAATATGCAGGGTAACTGATATTGACATAAAACGATTATATGAGTTATTATTTGAATTGCAATTAAAAGGTGAAATAATATGTCTTCAGGGAAATTATTATGCAAAAATTGAAGACAATCAAGATATTATCAAGTGATAGTTAGGTTCAGGTGGGGTTTACACAAGGAATACTTTTATCTATCTGAACTTTACAGGAACTTATCCAAATGCGCAGCAGTGCTTATGTCCATAATTACAAAGAAGGAGTATTAGCAAGCGTTTGGGTAAAATAAGGTATGGTTAAATAAGGGGGTGTAGACTCTGAATTAAGATATTCAGAGTGCGATATGGGACAAAAATTGGTTATAGTTGAATCACCAGCTAAGGCTAAGACTATAGGAAAGTATTTAGGAAAAAATTATGTGGTTAAAGCTTCTATGGGTCATGTTAAGGATCTTCCCAAGAGCCAATTGGGAGTTGATATAGATAATGAATACAATCCTAAGTATATAACGATAAGGGGAAAAGGGGAGCTTTTAGATAAGCTTAAAAGAGAGGCAAAAAAAAG
Organism: Clostridium sp. MT-14; assembly: GCF_042436595.1. Taxonomy (NCBI): domain Bacteria; kingdom Bacillati; phylum Bacillota; class Clostridia; order Eubacteriales; family Clostridiaceae; genus Clostridium; species Clostridium sp. MT-14. The sequence goes on along the minus strand of NZ_JBHMIY010000007.1, from coordinate 79,416 downwards.
TGAAAAAATATATTTGGCGACAGACCCGGATAGAGAGGGAGAGGCAATCTCCTGGCATTTATCTCATGTGCTTAAATTAAATGAAAGTGAAAAATGTAGAATAGAGTTTCATGAGATCACCAAAAATGCTATAAAAAGTTCAATAAAATCTCCGAGGACTATAAATATAAATTTAGTTAATGCTCAGCAGGCCAGAAGAGTGTTAGATAGATTGGTTGGATATAAAATAAGTCCGATACTTTGGAAAAAAATTAAATGGGGATTGAGTGCAGGAAGGGTCCAGTCTGTAGCACTTAAAATGATATGTGAGAGAGAAAAAAGCATAATAGACTTTAAACCTCAGGAGTATTGGACTATAGAGTGTGAACTTCATAAAAAAACCTCAGTTAAGTGTTTTAATGTGAAATTAACTACCTTTGATAAAAAGAAAATTGAGATTAAAACAAAAGAGGAGACGGATAAAATTATAAAGGATCTAGAGAAAGGACAGTTTATTGTAAATTCAATAAAAACTACATGTAAGAATAAGATGCCCTTACCTCCTTTTACTACTAGTACATTACAGCAGGATGCTTATAAGAAATTAAACTTTTCAACTAAGAGAACTATGGCTGTAGCCCAACAGTTATATGAGGGTGTGGATATAAAGGGTTATGGAACTGTAGGCCTTATAACCTATATGAGGACAGATTCGGTAAGAATTTCTAGGGAAGCTCAAGAGATTTGCAGAGATTATGTGATAGATAAATTTGGGAAAGAATATATAGAGGAAAAACCTAGAAATTTCAAAAGCAAGAAAAAAAACATACAAGATGCCCATGAGGCAATAAGGCCTACCTACATGGAAATAGAGCCTGATAGGGCTAAAGAGAATTTAAAACCGGAACAGTATAAGCTCTATAAATTGATATGGAATAGATTTCTGGCAAGTCAAATGGCTTCTTCAAAAATTGATGTTACTTCTATAAATATAGTAAATAGTAGATATGGACTTAAAGTAAGCGGATCCAGTGTTAAATTTGATGGGTTTATGAAAGTCTATGAATATGCAACTGAAGATGAAAGGGCAAATAGAGCACTGCCGAAACTTGAAAAGGGAGAACTGCTTTTTAAGAAATCTATAGAGGGCAAACAGCATTTTACACAGCCTCCAGCTAGATTTTCAGAAGCTTCTCTTGTAAAGACGCTTGAGGAAAACGGAATAGGAAGGCCCAGTACCTATGCACCGATTCTGTCTACGCTTTTGGATAGAAAATATATACAGAGGGAAAAGAAAACACTAATTCCTACTGAATTAGGGAATATAGTAAATAATATATTAAGTGAATATTTTAAACAAATAGTGGATGTGGAATTTACTGCTGAAATGGAATCCAAGCTGGATTCTGTTGAAGAGGGAAAAGATAATTGGAGAAAGGTAGTTGATGAGTTCTATAAACCGTTGAAAAAATCTATTGAGGTAGCAGAAAAAGAGGTCTCTAAAATTACAATAGAAGATAAGGTAACGGATATAAAATGCGATAAGTGTGGAAGAAATATGGTGATAAAGCATGGAAGATTTGGAGATTTTTTAGCGTGTCCGGGCTATCCTGAGTGTAAAAATACAAAGCCAATAGTTGAGGAATTAGATGTTGAGTGTCCTAAATGCGGAGGAAAGATTTTAGTTAAAAGAAGCAGGAAGGGCAGAAAATTTTATGGATGCAGCAATTACCCCAAGTGTGATTTTGTAAGTTGGGCTGAACCTGTAAAGGAAAAGTGTCCTGTATGCGGAAGTTATATGGTAAAAAAGTACAGTAAAGTTAAAGGAAATTATTTGGAATGCTCTAATTCAGAATGTAAATACAGACAATATAATGTTGAGGAAGGTAAAGAGGAAGGCAAAGAAATAAAAAAAGTGGATAGGGTTTAAAGCAGTTAAGTGGTTTAAGATATGATATAGTTTAATTATATTAGAAGATATGGTTGAATTATAATAATTGTTATGTTATCATAATTAATGTGTAAAGAATAATTCTAAATATTTTAAAAAATCTAAAACATTTAGAATTATGTAGTCTAAAGCTCTAGATAAAGATCTTTTTCACGATAATATAAAAAATATGACAAAATTGGAATTACAGTATTTATATAGATAAAATAAAACTAGTAGATACAAGGAGGATTATAAATGACATCACTATTAAACAAAACAAGAAAATTGAATAAGATACTACAAAAATCAGGAACAGAACCAGTAGTTTTTGACGACATATGTAAATTATTAAGTGAAGTTTTAGGCTGTAATGTTTACATTATAAGTAGAAAAGGAAAAATATTGGGATATAATTTCCCAGATGGTTTTGAGTGTGATACTGTTAAGGAAAAGGTAATAAGCGAAATGAGATTCCCTGAGCATTATAACAATAAGTTGTTAAATGCCCGCGAAACTCTTCCTAATTTGTCCAATCATGGGATCTGTGTTTTTGAAGATGGAAGCCCTTGTAATCTGGACAATAAGATCACCACTATAGTTCCTATAATTGGAAACAGAGAAAGACTTGGGACTTTGCTGCTGGCAAGTTTTGGGGAGAAATTTATAGATGAAGATCTCGTATTGGCGGAGTACAGTGCTACTATAATAGGGCTTGAGATATTAAGGGCCAAAAATGATGAGATAGAAGAAGAAGCCAGAAAAAAAGCTGTGGTTCAATTGGCAATTGGAACTCTGTCTTATTCTGAATTGGAAGCAGTGGAACATATATTCAGTGAATTGGATGGAAATGAGGGATTACTGGTAGCTTCAAAAATAGCAGATAAGGTGGGAATAACCAGATCTGTAATTGTAAATGCACTTAGAAAATTTGAAAGTGCAGGGGTTATAGAATCAAGATCTCTTGGTATGAAGGGAACCCACATCAAGATATTGAATGAAAAATTATTAGATGAATTGAAAAAAATAAAGTGATATGAATTAAAAAAATAATTTTTTTTATTGAATAGACATAGTCATTATGATATACTACAAAAGGTAGTAAAATACACACATTGTCTAATTCATAATAAGGTGCCTTTGGTCATTTATGAATATGAGGATAATGGAGGTAAAACCTAGGAGGGAAAAATAAATGTCAGTTATTTCTATGAAACAATTATTAGAAGCAGGTGTTCATTTTGGACATCAGACGAGAAGATGGAACCCTAAAATGGCTCCTTATATTTTTACAGAGAGAAACGGGATCTATATAATAGATCTACAGAAGACGGTGAAAAAAATTGAAGAGGCCTATGATTTCATAAAGAAAATTGCAGAAGAGGGAAAGGATATATTGTTTATTGGTACGAAAAAGCAGGCTCAGGAAGCCATTCAGGAAGAAGCAAAGAGAAGCAATATGTATTATGTGAATAATAGGTGGCTTGGTGGTATGCTTACTAATTTTGTCACTATAAAAACTAGAATAGGCAAATTAGAGGAACTGGAAAAAATGGAGGAGGACGGTACATTTGAGGTTCTCCCTAAAAAAGAAGTTATAAAATTGAAAAATAAGAAGGAGAAATTGGAGAAAAATTTGGGCGGAATTAAGAATATGGATGCCAAAAATGTAGGAGCATTATTTGTTGTTGATCCAAGAAAAGAGAGGAATGCTATATCAGAAGCTAAAATTTTGGGAATCCCTGTAGTAGCTATAGTTGATACAAATTGTGATCCTGATGAAGTGGATTATGTTATACCAGGAAATGATGATGCTATAAGAGCTGTTAAATTGATTACTTCTAAAGTAGCAGATGCTGTAATGGAAGGCAGACAGGGAGAGCAGTTAGCTGAAGAATAGTTTATATAATGGAATACAAGAGGATCAAATACAAAAATGTGAGAGGAGTTGAAAAAAGCCGCTATATGGCAAGTAATGAACATTGTAAGTCGGCCACATATTTTATGTTTTTAAATAGCGGAATATATTTATGATAACTGCACAAATGGTAAAAGAACTCAGAGAGAGAACTGGAGCAGGAATGATGAACTGCAAAAAAGCTTTGAAGGAAGCCAATGGTGATACTGAAAAGGCTATTGAAATATTGAGAGAAAAAGGGTTAGCTGCTGCAGCTAAAAAATCTGGTAGAATAGCTTCGGAGGGGTTGGTTAAAACCTATGTTTCAGAAGATGGAAAAACGGCATCAATAGTAGAGGTAAATTGTGAAACCGACTTTGTAGCAGTGAATTCGGATTTTGTAAGTTTTGTGGACAATTTAGCAAAACAGATAATCAGTTCTAATTCTTCTACCGTAGAAGAATTACTTAAGGAAAAATATATATTAGATGACAGTAAAACTGTGGGGGAAACATTAATAGCTCTGATTGCAAAATTAGGAGAAAATATGGCGGTAAGGCGATTTAAAAAGTTTTCTGTTTCCAAGGGATTAATTGAAAGCTACATTCACGGCGGGGGCAGAATAGGAGTCCTGGTGAAACTGGAGTGTGATAATCAAGACCATATTTTAAAAGAAGTTGCAAAGAATGTGGCTATGCAGATAGCTGCTACAAATCCATTGTTTTTAGATAAAAATTCAGTAGATGACAATACTCTAAATAAAGAAAAAGACATATACAGAGTTCAGGCATTAAATGAGGGGAAACCTGAAAAAATTGTAGATAAAATAATTATGGGAAAAATTCAAAAATATTATAAAGAAAACTGTCTGATTGAACAGATATGGGTTAAAGATTCCGATTTTACTATTGATAAATATATTAAGAATAAATCGAAAGAAATTGGTGCACCGATAAAAGTGTCTGATTTTGTTAGATTTGAAAAGGGCGAAGGAATAGAGAAGAAAGAAGAAGATTTTGCCGAGGAAGTTCGTAAGCAGATAGAGAGTAAATAGTAACTGAAAAGAGAACACTGGGTGTTCTCTTTTTTTAAGATGTGAAAAAACTGTAAATTTTAAGTTTCACTTTATGATAATTTGGAGGTATAATATATATGAGTTTAGCTAAATACAAGAGAATAATGCTTAAACTTTCAGGAGAAGCTCTCGCTGGGAAAAAGGGCTATGGAATAGATTTTGGTGTGACGAAAAATATAGCTATTGAGATAAGAGAGCTTATATCCATGGGGGTATCAGTGGGAATTGTAGTTGGTGGTGGAAATATATGGAGAGGCAGAAGCGGAATAGGGATGGACAGGACAACAGCTGATTATATGGGAATGCTTGCTACGTGTATAAATGCACTGGCACTTCAGGATTCACTTGAAAATTTAGGAGTGACTACGAGAGTACAGACAGCTATAGAGATGAGAGAAGTGGCTGAGCCTTTTATAAGAAGAAGGGCAATGAGACATTTGGAAAAAAATAGGGTTGTTATATTTGCAGCAGGTACTGGAAATCCTTATTTTTCAACAGATACTACAGCATCGCTTAGAGCAGCGGAAATAGAAGCAGATGTTATACTCCTTGCAAAAAAAGTAGACGGTGTATATGATAAGGATCCACATAAATACAGTGACGCAAAAAAATTTGACAAATTAACTTATATTGAAGTACTTGAGAGAGGACTTCAGGTGATGGATTCTACAGCTACATCCCTTTGTATGGACAACAATATACCTATTTTAGTATTTGGCCTGGATGATCCGGAAAATATAAGAAAAATTGTGGCTGGAGAAAAAATTGGTACTATTGTTTGCAAAGAATAAAAGAGGAGGTATTTTATATGATTAAGGATACTTTGAAAAGTGCAGACGAGAAAATGGGGAAAACTATAGAATCTTTAAAAAGGGAACTAGCTTCAATGAAAGCTGGGAGAGCTAATCCTGCCATACTGGATAGAATAGAGGCAGAATATTATGGGACAATGACTCCTATAAATCAAATGGGGAACATATCTATTCCAGAGGCCAGAATGCTTGTAATACAGCCGTGGGATAAAAATGCATTAAAAGCTATAGAAAAGGCAATATTAAAATCGGACCTGGGTATAAATCCATCTAATGATGGGGAAGTTATAAGGCTTATAATACCTGAGCTGACAGAAGAAACCAGGAAGGATCTGGTTAAGAAGATAAAAAAACTAGGGGAAAATGCTAAAGTGAGTATAAGAGCAATAAGAAGAGATGGTAATGATAAGTTGAAGGCACTTAAAAAAGAAAATGATATTTCGGAGGATGAAATAAAAAAAGCTGAAGTGGAAATCCAAAAGAAAACTGACAGTTTTATAAAAGGTATAGATGGTATAGTTGAAGAGAAAGAAAAAGAAGTTATGTCGTTATAATAATTTTTAAAAACCTGCCTATAGCAGGTTTTTTATGAAAACTAAAATTAGTAATAGTAATGAATGGAGACATACTTATGTTAAGATTTTTTAATGATGGTAGAGAAAAAAAATATAAAAACGAAGATATATCTATTGATTTAAATAATATTCCAAAACATATAGCTATCATTATGGATGGAAACGGAAGGTGGGCCAAGGAACGAAATCTTCCGAGAGTAATAGGACATAAAGCAGGAGTGGAAACTATAAGAGAGATTGTAAAGGAGTGCAGTATTTTAAAAGTAAAATATCTTACATTGTATGCTTTTTCCACTGAAAATTGGAAAAGACCTAAAGATGAGGTAAGTGCACTTATGAATATCCTAGCAGAGTATTTAAAAAAGGAATTTAAGGAATTAGACGATAATAACGTGATAATAAATTATATAGGAGATATATCCAGATTGCCGAATATATGTCAGAAGGAACTTGTTGCATGTCATAAAAATACTGAGGACAATACTGGGTTGACCTTGAACTTGGCATTGAATTACGGTGGAAGGGATGAAATAACTAGGGCCTTTAAATTGATCTATGAAGATATAAAGTCCAAAAAAATAAATGAAGAGGACATAAATGAGAATATGATAGCAAATTATATGTATACTAAGGGTATGCCTGATCCTGATCTCATAATAAGACCCAGTGGAGAACAGCGCTTGAGTAATTTCCTCCTGTGGCAGTGTGCCTATTCGGAATTTTGGTATTCCAATATAAAGTGGCCGGATTTTAGGAAGGAACACCTTTATAAGGCTATTTTTGATTATCAAAATAGAGACAGAAGATTTGGTGGAGTGAAGTGATTTTCATCAGATGATGAAAATTTTTAACACAGCCCAAAATCAACATTGATTGTGAATTGTATATGGAGGTGGATAAGTGAATAATAGATATTTAGGAGCAGTTACACTCATACCCTTTATTCTGATTTTATTTTTAGGTGGAATTTATTTAAAATATGGAATTATGATCATTTCACTTATGGGAATGTATGAGTTTTACAAGGTGATAAAGGGAAGAGGCATAAATGCCATAAATATAATAGGATATTTACTCTGTATAGCGTATTATGTTACTTTAGGTACTGAGGCAAACTATAAATTTGTGTTTTTTACCATAATTGTTTCAATGTTTATGTTATTGTGTATTCCTGTTTTAGATACGGAGTATAATTTTATAGATGTAGCCTGTACTGTATTTGGATTTTTATATGTATCGTTGTTTTTTAGCTCTATGGTTTTGGTTGACAATATGTCTTACGGAAGATATTTTGTATGGATTATCGTTATATCTGCCTGGGGATGTGATACGGCTGCTTATTATACAGGCAGATTTTTAGGCAAGAGGAAACTTTGTCCCAAGGTAAGCCCCAAGAAAACTGTAGAGGGATCTATTGGAGGAATATTGGGAAGTGTGATTATATGCACTCTGTTTGGATTATTTGCCCTTAAAAGGGGTGTGCCAATGACATTACATAATTATGTTGCAATGGGAATTTTATGCGGTTTTTTTTGCCAGTTTGGCGATTTAACTGCCTCTTCGATAAAGAGATATGTAAAAGTGAAGGACTACAGCAATTTAATACCCGGGCATGGAGGCATTTTGGACAGATTTGATAGCATACTTTTTTCAGGAGTAATAGTATTATATTATTTAATGTTTATAGCTTTTATTTAAGAGGGGAAGTATATTTTATGTACTTCTCTATTATTTATTTTATAAGATAAATATGGTATAGTTAAACATGTTAAAATCTTGTTCAACTTATGGTTGTGATTTGATAAGGAGTTGTTATTTATGAAAAAAATTTCAATACTTGGGACTACGGGTTCTATAGGAACTCAAACCCTGGATGTATTGAGAAAAGATAGAGAAAATTTTAAGCTTATAGGGATCTCGGCAAATAGCAATGTGGAAAAGCTTTTGAAAATAGTGGAGGAGTTTAAGCCATTATATGCGGTGGTAACTCAAAAGGAAGCTTATTTAAAATTTAAAGAATATTTTAGGAATAAAAATGCGAATTTAGAAATATTATTTGGTACAGAAGGATTGAATACCATAGCAAGCTTGCCGGAAATTGATATGGTGGTGACTTCAGTGATGGGAATGTCAGGACTGGTTCCAACTATAAGAGCCATTGAAGCGGGAAAAGATATAGCATTGGCGAACAAAGAGACTCTAGTTGTAGGTGGGGAACTGGTTAAAAAGCTAGTGAAGAAAAATAATGTGAATCTGATTCCTGTGGATTCAGAACACAGTGCTATTTTCCAGTGCCTTCAAGGAAATGAAGACAGTGATATAGAAAAAATACTCATAACTGCTTCTGGCGGACCTTTTAGAGGGAAAAACAGAAAAGAGCTTTTGAATGTTACTGTTCAGCAGGCATTAAGACATCCAAAATGGCATATGGGAAAGAAAATCACTGTAGATTCTGCCACACTTATGAACAAGGGATTGGAAGTCATAGAAGCACACTGGCTTTTTGATTTACCTTATGAGAAAATAAAGGTAGTAGTTCACCCTGAAAGTATTGTCCATTCCATGGTAGAATATAAAGACGGAAGTGTTATAGCACAGCTTGCCAGTACAGATATGAGACTCCCTATCCAATATGCCTTATATTATCCTAAAAGAGGTGAACTTGTAGTGGATAGGTTAAACTTCTATAATTTAAAAAATTTGACTTTTGAAAAACCTGATATAGATACTTTTAAACCATTGAAATTGGCTTATGAAGCTGGGAAAATTGGTGGAACAATGCCAGCTATATTGAACTGTGCAAATGAAGAAGCTGTAGAACTTTTCCTTTTAAATAAAATTAAATTTTTAGATATAGGCTACATAGTGGAAATGTGTATGAATAAATTTCCTCCTAAAAATAATTTTCAATTGGAGGATTTACTTCATATAGAAATAAAAGTTAAAGAATATGTAAAAACTAAGTTTGGTAGATAAGAAATATGATTAGGAGGAATAAATTTGTATATAATAGCAGCCATAATTGCCTTTGGGGTATTGATTATAATTCATGAATTGGGACACTTTATAATGGCAAAACTAAATGGAGTAAAAGTTGAAGAGTTTTCCATAGGTATGGGTCCCAGGGTTTTTGGAATAAAGGGAGGAGAAACAGAATATTTAATAAAGCTGCTTCCTATTGGCGGTTACGTAAAAATGCTTGGAGATGAAGGTAAAAGTGATGATCCAAAGGCTTTTAACAATAAGAGTCCCATTAGGAAACTCAGTGTTGTAATAGCTGGGCCCATAATGAATTTCATACTGGGGATTGTTTTGTTTGCAATTATAGCTTCTGCCAGGGGATATGTATCCCCGGTGGTAAAGAGCACAATATCGAATGAACCGGCAGCTATGGCGGGTATTAAAGCTGGTGACAGGATAACCAGAGTAAATAATTCTAAAATTTCAACTTTTGAAGATTTTGTAACTCAAGTGTATACTGCAGGTGGAAATCCCATTAAGGTAACTTATGAGAGAAAGGGAGTCCCAAATCAGGTTATGTTAACTCCGGTCAAGGATAAAAAGGAAAACAGGTATATGATTGGGATTGAGGGAACATTGGTAACCAGCCCTAATATTGGGCAATCCATATCCTATGGATTTATAGAAACTAAATCACTGATAAAGCAGACATTTACTTTTTTTAAGATTCTATTTAGAGGCAAGGCATCAATGAATGATGTGGGCGGCCCCGTAACTATAATAAAGATATCTGGGGCAGCGGCAAAAGCTGGTATACTGAGTTTGCTTGCTTTCTCAGCTTATATAAGTATACAACTGGCTATATTTAATATAATACCATTTCCAGCACTGGATGGGGGATATATATTCTTGTTTTTATTTGAAATAATAACGGGAAGGAAAGTAGATGACAATAAGGTTGGAATGATAAATTATGTGGGATTTGCCATACTGATGGCGCTTATGGTTCTTGTGACAGTAAAAGATATACTTTACCCTGTACAATTTTAGAAAATCGATCTGCCATCTGGGGGTGAAATAATGAAAAGACTGAAAACTAGAAGAATAAAAGTTGGAAGTATATTTATAGGTGATGATTTTCCTGTGGCTGTGCAGTCAATGACTAATACGGACACGAGAGATGTAGAAGCTACCGTAGCTCAGATAAGTGAATTGAAGGGGAATGGATGTGACATAGTAAGATGTGCCGTTCCTGATGAAGAAGCTAGTAACGCACTTAAAAGGATAGTGGAAATGGTGGATGTACCCGTTGTAGCTGATATACATTTTGATTACAGATTGGCTCTTGATTCTATAGAAAATGGGGTTTCAGCTCTTAGGATAAATCCCGGGAATATTGGTGATATATATAGAGTGAAAGAAGTGGCCAAAGAGGCTAAAAAGATGAAAATTCCCATTAGAATAGGAGTAAACTCTGGATCCTTAAAAAAAGACATATTGGATAAGTATGGGAAGGTATGTGCAGAAGCCCTTGTGGAGAGTGCATTGGAACATGTGAGAATACTGGAAAACGTGGGATTTTACGATATAGTCATATCCATAAAATCCTCTAATGTAGCTCAAATGGTGGAAAGTTATAGAAAAATATCTAAAATTGTAAATTATCCACTGCATTTAGGAGTAACTGAGGCAGGCACTGTCTGGAGGGGCACTATAAAATCAGCTGCTGGGATAGGGACTCTTTTGATGGAGGGTATAGGAGACACCATAAGGGTGTCTCTTACTGGAGATCCGGTAGAGGAAGTGAGAGTAGGGAAGGAAATATTAAAGTCCTGCGGCCTTTTAAAAGAAGGGATTGAATTCATATCATGTCCTACCTGTGGTAGAACAGAGATCAATTTAATCGAAATAGCTAAAGAAGTAGAAAATAGGCTTTCAAATGTGCGTAAAAATATAAAAGTAGCTGTTATGGGATGCGTGGTAAATGGCCCGGGAGAAGCAAGGGAGGCAGACATAGGCATAGCTGGCGGAAAAGGAGAGGGACTCATATTTAAAAAGGGAAGTATAGTTAAAAAAGTAAAAGAGAAGGATTTGGTAGATGCCCTTATAGAGGAAGTAGAAAAACTCTGATTATGTGCTTTATATTTGTATTATGAATTGTGAATTGTGCATTGCATAAGGGGGGGGTGAATGATGAGCCTTGATATTATGAAAATATTACAGAAAGATTTGGATTATGACTACAATACTTTGGAACAAAATATAGAACTTTTGAAAATACAGTATTTAAGGAAAAGTAATAAATTAAAAGTAGTAGTGAGATCCAGGGAAAATTTAAATAAAGATGTACAGAATAAAATAAAGAGTATAGTCAATAAGAAACTTGGAAGTTTTTTCAATATTGATCTCGTATGCTATAGAGATATATCCAATGTGTCTTTAAAGGAAATAAGTGAAAATTATTGGATTCAGCTGGTGGATGTTATAAGTTCCTATGTACCTATGTGTAGGGAATTTTTATTGAAATCCTCTAGAAAAGTAGAGAAAGATACAGTTAAAATTTACAGTGGAAATGAATTTATATGCGGACTCCTGAAAAATAAGAGTATAGAAAAGCTTATGACCAGGAGTATTAGAGATATATTTGGTGTAAGCTGTTCTGTAATATTAAATTATGATGAAAAGCTAAATTCAGAGAGCTATTTGGAGGAAAGTGAAAAAAAAGAAAAAAAATACATAGAGAATATCTTGAATTATCGGGAGAGGGAAAATAAAAAGTACAATAATATGCAAAAATTCAATCAGGATTTGAAATATAAAAAAAATTCACAGGGGAATACTGTATCAAGCAGCGGTATTATTATAATTGGAAAGAGTATAAATGGGGATATTACTGATATTAGAAATATAACAGAAGTTTCTAAATCAGTTATTATAAAAGGTGAAATATTTAAGAGAGAAATTATAGAAACTAAGACTGGAAGAAAGATAATTGCTTTTTACATAACAGATTATACCAGCTCTATTATTGTAAAGCTCTTTCCAAAACCTAAAGATGTAGATAGAATAGTGGATGAGGTAAAAGAGGGGCTTTTTTGTATGGTCAGAGGAGAGGTCGTAAATGATATCTATGCCAGGGAATTGGTGATAATGGCCAGAGACATAATTAAAACTCAAAAAAAGATAAAAGAGGATAATGCTCCTAAAAAGAGGGTGGAACTTCATCTTCATACGCAGATGAGTGCAATGGATGCAGTTAGTTCTGCTTCAAGTCTTATTGAAAGGGCGGCCAGATGGAATCATAGAGCTATTGCTATAACTGATCATGGAGTAGTTCAGGCTTATCCGGAGGCTATGGAAGCTGCAAAAAAAAATAATATTAAGGTGATATATGGTATAGAATCCTATCTGGTAGATGACGGAGTGCCTATTGTTATAAATGGCGAAGGTAAAACTTTGGATGACACCTATGTGATTTTTGATATTGAGACAACAGGTTTTTCCAGTATAAATGACAGTATAATAGAAATAGGAGCAGTTAAGGTGAAAGATGGAAAAGTAGTTGATAAATTTAGTGAATTTGTAAATCCAGGAAGAATTATACCGGGCCGTATTGTGGAACTTACAGGAATTACGGATGAAATGGTGGAAAAATGTCCTAATATAGAGGAAATTTTACCTAAATTTATGGAGTTCATAGGAGATTCTATAGTTGTTGCCCATAATGCCAGCTTTGATGTAGGATTTATAAAGAAGAATTGTAATGATCTGAATTTGAAATTTAAAAATCCAGTTATGGACACTATCCCTCTTTGTAAGTTTTTATTTCCTGAACTCAAAAAATTTAAGTTAAACATAGTGGCAAAGCATCTGGGGATATCTCTTGAAAACCACCATAGGGCAGTAGATGATGCTGGAGCTACCTGCGATATACTTTTAAAATGCTTTGAAATTTTAAGGGAAAGAAATATTTTAAGTCTTGACAGGTTAAATGAGGAATTTTTAAAAAATATAGATGTAAAAAAACAAACTATGTATCATCTCATAATATTGGTTAAAAATCAAACAGGACTTAAAAATTTATATAAACTTGTATCAGAATCCAACTTGAGTTATTTTTTCAAAAAGCCCAGAATGCCCAAAAGCCTGATAATGAAATATAGAGAGGGCCTTATAATAGGCAGTGCCTGTGAGGCAGGGCAGGTATATAAGGAAGTTCTCAGTGGCAAAAGTGATGAAGAATTGAAGGATGTGCTGGATTTTTATGATTATCTGGAAATACAGCCTGTAGGAAATAACATGTTTCTTGTAAGAGAGGGTTTGGTTAAGGATAAAGATGAATTAAAAAATATAAACAAGAGAATATGTGAATTAGGTGAGAAAAATAATATGCCTGTAGTGGCTACCTGTGATGTGCATTTCATGGATCCTGAAGATGAGGTGTTCAGGCGCATAATAATGTCAGGCCAGGGTTATTCTGATGCTGACAATCAACCTCCCCTTTATTTTAGAACTACGGATGAAATGCTCTCTGAATTTGAATACCTGGGCAGGGAAAAAGCAGAGGAAGTAGTTGTGGAAAACACCAATAAAATTGCGGATATGATAGGAGAAGTAAAGCCTATACCGGATGAAACCTTTCCTCCTAAAATCGAAGGGGCGGAAGAACAGATAAAGGACATGACACTAAAAAAAGTTCATTCTATTTACGGAGAAAAGCTTCCTGAAATCGTGGAGAAAAGATTGAATAAGGAATTGAGTTCCATAATAAATAACGGGTATGCAGTGCTCTATTTAATTGCAGAAAAGTTAGTGGCAAAATCCTATAAAGACGGCTATTTAGTCGGTTCAAGGGGTTCGGTGGGTTCTTCTCTTGTTGCGACTATGTCGAATATTACAGAAGTAAACGGACTTCCGCCTCACTATGTTTGCCCAAAATGTAAATATAGTGAATTTTTCACAGATGGCTCTGTAGGCGCAGGTGTTGATCTGCCAGACAAAAACTGTCCCAGATGCGGTGAAAAACTTAAAAAGGATGGCTATGACATACCTTTTGAGACATTTTTAGGATTTTCAGGAGATAAAGAGCCGGATATAGATTTGAATTTTTCTGGAGAATATCAGCCTGTAGTTCATAAATATACGGAAGTGTTATTTGGAGAAGGGCACGTGTTTAGGGCAGGCACTATAGGTACCATAGCTGAAAAGACAGCCTATGGATATGTAAAAAAATATTTGTCAGAAAAGAATATAATTGTCCCCCAGGCTGAAATAGAGAGACTTACCAGGGGATGCACGGGAATAAAGAGAACTACAGGACAGCATCCAGGAGGAGTCATGGTAGTTCCAAGCGACAATGAGATATATAATTTCACCCCTGTGCAGCATCCGGCGGATGACAATGACACGGATATAATAACAACCCATTTTGATTACCATTCCATAAGTGGAAGACTTTTAAAGCTGGATATACTGGGGCACGATGATCCTACGGTGCTTAGGATGCTTCAGGATTTAACGGGGGTTGATCCAAAGAGTATACCTCTTGGGGATCCTAAGGTAATGAGCTTATTTACATCACCGGAAGCACTGGGAGTTACAGAGGAGGAGTTGGGCTGTCCGGTAGGAACTTATGGATTGCCTGAATTTGGAACTAAATTTGTAAGGCAGATGCTGCTGGACACTCATCCTAAAACCTTCTCGGATTTAGTGAGGATATCTGGATTGTCTCATGGTACCGATGTGTGGATAAATAATGCCCAGTACTATATAAAGGAAGGATACACAACTCTTAGGGACTGTATAGCCTGTAGGGATGATATAATGATGTATCTAATTCACAAGGATCTTCCTGCAAAGACAGCTTTCACCATAATGGAGAAAGTAAGAAAGGGGAAAGGGCTTAAAGAGGAGTATGAAAAGGAAATGAAGGAACATGGTGTTCCCGACTGGTATATTGACTCCTGTAAGAAAATAAAGTACATGTTTCCTAAAGGTCATGCTGTGGCTTATGTCATGATGGCTGTTAGAATAGCATATTTTAAAGTGTATTATCCCAAAGCGTATTATGCCACTTATTTTACCGTAAGGGCAGATGAATTTGATGCTGATATTGTGGCTCAAGGGGAAGATGCCATAGAGAAAAAGAGAGATGAACTCTATGGGATGGGAAATAATGCAACTCAAAAAGACAAAGGACTCATTACAATATTGGAATTGTGCTATGAAATGTACAAGAGAGGCATAAGATTTTTGAAGGTGGATTTGTATAAATCCAGTGCAGATAGATTTTTGATAGAGGAGGAAGGGATAAGAATTCCAATAAATGCCCTGGCCGGTGTTGGGGAAAGTGCAGCTAAAAACATAGTGGAGGCCAGAGAAAAGGGAGAATTTATATCCAAGGAGGATTTGAGAATAAGAGCAGGGGTTTCCAAAACTGTAATAGAGACACTGGATAGATATGGAGCTTTAAGAGGAATGCCTGAAACCAATCAACTCTCTCTATTTGCATAGATTCTATAATTTAAATAGAAACATATATAATTTTTCTTGAAATAAAGAATATAGTATGTTAAAATAAAAATGGTAAATCTACAGAAGCTATTATGACATAAAAGAGTGGGTTTGAACCCGCTCTTTCTATTTGTAAAAAACGCAGCGAAAGTTGCGTTTTTAAATTACAAGTAACAAACAACATTTTTTAAAAGGAGGATTTTAAGTGAGAGAAAATGCCTTAGCGGAAAAAATAATGAAATTTGTGAAACCTGTAGTCAGTGATCTAGGTTATGAACTATATCATTTGGAATTTAAAAGAGAAGGAAAAGATAATTATTTGAGAATATATATAGATAAAAAACAGGGAAACATATCATTGGAAGATTGTGAAAATGTAAGTAGGACAGTTAGTGATATACTGGATAGGGAGGATCCCATAAAAGTTTCTTATTATCTGGAAGTTTCATCACCAGGCATTGAAAGGATACTTTATACAGATGAACATCTGAAAAGGTATATTGGATATGATGTGGTGGTGAATATACAAGGACTTTTAAAAGGTAAGAAAAAATATGATGGAAAACTTTTAGAATTTAATCAAAGTCAATTGAAAATTGATTGTGGGGATGGAAATACAGTTATTCCTAGAGAAAAAATTTCGACTGTAAATTTAAAAGGTGATGTTTAAGGGGAGGTATATTTTAAAATGAATAAAGAGTTTATAGAAGCCTTAAGAGAAATAGTAAGAGAAAAGGGAATAAGTGAAGAGCTATTGTTTGCCACCATAGAGGATGCATTAGTTGCTGCCTATAAGAAAAATTATATGGGGCATGGAGTAAACAATCAGAATGTTAAGGTTACTATGAATAGGGAAAATGGAGAAATTCATGTGTATTCCCAAAAAAATGTAGTGGAAGAATTGAAGGATGAGATTAGTGAAATGAGTTTAGAGGATGCAAAACAATTGGATCCAAACTATAATATAGGTGATACAGTTAATATAGAAGTTACTCCGAGAAAATTCGGGAGGGTAGCTGCACAGGCAGCAAAACAGGTGGTTATCCAGCGAATAAAAGAGGAAGAGAGAAGAATTATATACAGTGATTTTGCAGAAAAGGAAGAGGATATGATAACGGGGACTGTTATAAGGAAAGATAAGAACAACGTTCTTATTGATTTGGGGAAGACAGAAGCAGTTCTTGGCCCCAATGAGCAGATACCTGGTGAAAAGTATAATTTTAATGATAAACTTAAATTGTATATTGTAGAGGTTAAAAACACTACAAAAGGTGCTCAGATTGTGATATCAAGAACTCATCCGGGACTTATAAAAAGACTGTTTGAACTTGAGGTACCTGAGATATTTGATGGGACTGTTGATATAAAGTCTATTGCAAGAGAAGCAGGTTCTAGAACAAAAATTGCTGTACATTCCAGTGATGAGAATGTAGATCCTATGGGAGCTTGTGTTGGACCCAAGGGAGTAAGAGTTCAGAATATAGTAAATGAGTTAAAGAATGAAAAGATAGATATAATAAAGTGGAGTAAACTTCCAGAAGAATATATAGCCAATGCACTTAGTCCAGCTAAGGTTTTGGATGTGACTTTGGATGAAGATATGAAATTTGCACAGGTTGTAGTAGATGACAATCAATTGTCTTTAGCCATAGGTAAGGAAGGGCAAAATGTAAGACTGGCAGCGAAACTTACGGGATGGAAAATAGATATAAAAAGTAAATCTCAGGTAGAACCGAAAGATGAAGAAGATAAGTTTACTGTGGAACCTGAGAATGGGGAAATTGATTCCTGAATGTTTGAACTTTAAAATAGAGGTGATATGTATATGAAACAAAGAAAAATTCCTAAGAGAATGTGCACAGGCTGTATGGAGATGAAACCTAAAAAGGAATTGATAAGAATAGTAAAGAACAAAGAAGGTGAAGTTTCCGTAGATCCTACTGGAAAGAAAAATGGTAGAGGAGCTTATATATGTAAAGATATTCAATGTCTTGAAAAAGCCTTTAAAAACAATAGGCTTCAAAAAAACCTTGAAGTGCAGATAGATGAAACTTTATATAATAGTTTGAGGGAACAGATAGAAAATAGCAGGTAAATTTCTTGATTGGGGTATGGGTAAAGTGTGCAGGAGAGATTGTAGAGAGATATAATAAGGGGAGAAAACTTTGTTAAACTTGTGGAAAAATGAGAGACTTTAGTTTCGGAGGTGAAGGATTTGTCAAAAATAAGAATTTATGAATTGGCTAAAGAATTAAATATATCCAGTAAAAAATTAATTGAATTATTGCTAGAAGAATTTGGGGTAAAAGTAAAAAACCATATGAGTGCTATAGAAGAAGAAGATGCAGATTTAATTAAGGAATTTATGGAAGAAAATAAGGAGGAAGGAGAGGAAGGAGAAGAAAAAGAAAAGGACAAAAAGAATGATTTGACGAATAAGAAATCCCATAAACGCGGAAATAAAAATGGAAATGCTAAAGAGGTTAATAAAAAAGATGACAGGCAAAAAGAAAAAGGTTTAAAAAATGAGGACTTACAGGAAAGTATAAAGATAGAAGATACTATAACTGTGAAAGAGTTTTCTGAAAAAATAGGTAAGCCTTCTACAGAAGTCATCAAACAGCTTATATTTATGGGGGTAATGGCAGCTATAAATGAGGAAATAGATTTTAATACAGCAAAAAAATTAGGTGAAAAATTTAATATAACTGTACTTAGAGAGGAAAAGGATATAGATAAAGAAGCAGTAGAGCAGGAAGATGAAGAGGATGAGGATACCAATCTAGAAAAAAGACCTCCTATTATAACTGTTATGGGCCATGTGGATCACGGCAAGACATCTCTTTTGGATGCCATAAGAAAATCACATGTAACTGCTACTGAAGCGGGAGGAATAACACAGCATATAGGTGCCTATACTGTTAATATAAATGGTGAAAAAATAACTTTCCTTGATACTCCAGGACACGAAGCTTTTACTGCAATGAGAGCCAGAGGGGCTCAAATTACAGATATAGTTATTTTGGTTGTAGCGGCAGATGATGGAATAATGCCACAAACTGCAGAGGCAATAAATCATTGCAAGGCTGCAGATGTACCTATAGTTGTGGCTATAAATAAAATAGATAGGCCAGGAGCTAATGTCGATAAAGTAAAGCAAGGTCTGACAGATTATGATTTGATACCTGAGGATTGGGGAGGAAATACAATATGCATACCAGTATCTGCCCATACTAAAGAGGGAATTGATACATTACTTGAGATGGTACTTTTAACAGCAGAAATGCTGGAACTAAAAGCAAATCCTCACAGAAATGCAAAAGGAACTGTCATAGAGGCGAAGTTAGATAAGGGAAGAGGAGCTGTTGCCACTTTGTTAGTTCAAAATGGAACACTTCATATAGGAGATTCTGTAATAGTAGGCAATACCTACGGGAGAATAAGGGCCATGTTTGATGATAAGGGAAAGAAAATCAAATCAGCAGGACCTTCCATTCCAGTGGAGATATTTGGATTATCTGAAGTACCAGCAGCAGGAGACAGATTTCATCAGGTCAAAGATGAAAAAACTGCGAGGGATATAGCAGGAAAGAGAAAACAAAAGGTGAGGGAAGAATATCTTCAATCCACTCATAAGGTTTCACTGGAGAATTTATATAGCCAGATAAAAGAGGGAAAAGTAAAAGAGCTTAATGTAATAGTAAAAGCGGATGTACAAGGTTCTATAGAGGCACTAAAACAATCTCTCCAAAAACTTTCCAATGAAGAGGTAAAAGTCAGAGTAATACATGGGGCAGTTGGAGCTATAACGGAAACAGATGTGACCCTAGCTGCAGCTTCAAATGCCATAATAATAGGATTTAATGTGAGACCTGATATAAATGCACAGAATGCCGCTGAAAAAGAATCCGTGGATATAAAAACTTATAGAGTAATATACGATGCCATAGAAGATATAAAAGCTGCTATGGTAGGAATGCTGGAACCTGACTATAAAGAAGTAATACTTGGGAAGGCAGAGATTAGGCAGACTTATAAGATATCCAATGTGGGAACTATTGCAGGCTGTTATGTAGTTCAGGGAAAAGTAGTGAGAAACTCTAAGGTAAGGATAATAAGGGATGGTATAGTTATATTTGAATCAGAACTTGCCTCTTTAAAGAGATTTAAGGATGATGTAAAGGAAGTTGCCGAAGGGTATGAATGCGGTCTTTCAATTGACAAATTTAATGACATAAAAGAAGGAGATATAGTAGAAGCTTATGCTATGGAAGAAGTCAAGAAAAAACAGTTATAGATGCGAGGTGATATTTTGTGACTAACTATAGAAGTGGAAGAATAAATGAAGAGATGAAAAAGGAAATAAGCAATATAATCAGAAATGATATAAAAGATCCAAGGATAACTGCTATGGTGAGTGTTACGAAAGTCGATGTTACAAAAGATCAGAAATATGCTAAAGTTTATGTAAGCATATATGGGAAAAATAAATCGAAAGAAAACACTTTTGAAGCACTTAAAAATTCAGAGGGATTTATAAGAAGGGAAATTGGGCATAGGATAAAACTGAGAAACACGCCAGAGATAATTATAGAACTTGACAATACTATAGAATATGGAATGCATATAGATGATATCCTCCATAAAATAAAGGAGAATGAAAGACATGATAATGAATGATATAATCAATAGAATAAGGAACTGTAACAACATTGCAATTACTTTTCATTCTTCTCCTGACGGAGATGCTCTTGGAAGCTCGCTGGCATTGTTTCAAGGATTAAAAAAGATGGGCAAGGAAGTTAAAATTCTTTCGAGAGAGAAAATATTGGAAGATTTTAAATTCTTACCTTGCAGTGAAGAGATAGATGGTAAAAATTTTAAAGTGGGTTCAGATGTTCAATGTGTTATAGTGCTGGATTGCGGAGATGTAAAGAGAATAGATGCGGAGTTGGATTTTCAAAACAGGGCATACAAAATAATAAATGTAGATCATCATGTAACAAATGAACTCTATGGGAATTTAAACTATGTGGATACAAATGCTGCCGCTGTGGCGGAAATAGTATATCAAATGCTTAAACTTATGGATATAGATATAGATAAGGATATAGCACAGTGTCTTTATACATCTATAATTACAGATAGTGGCTCTTTTAGATATAGTTCGACCACGTCGGTAACCCATGCCATAGCAGGAGATTTAATAAATACGGGTATAGACTTTAGTGAAATTCACAGAATTGTGTTTGAAAATAAAAAGTTTCAGAGAATAAAACTCTATGGGAAAGCTATTGAAGGTATGAAACTTGTAGAAGACAGGATTTGTATTATGAAAATTACACGGGATATGCTTTCGGAAGTTGACATGAATTCAGAAATTGATACTTCTGATATTATAAGTATAGGTATGAAGATAGATACTGTAGAAGTGGGAATTTTGTTAAAGCAGGTAGAGGACGGGATAAAAGCAAGCCTTAGATCAAAATCAAAAGTGGATGTTAGGAAAATAGCAGAAGTATTTGGCGGCGGAGGACATTTAAGGGCAAGCGGCCTTAAAATTGAGGGTAAGTCTATGGATGAGGTGGAAGACATGATATTGGAAGAAGTTGAAAAAGAGTTTATATGATGGATGGTGTTTTGAATATAAATAAGCCTGCAGGTATTACATCCTTTGATGTGGTCAGGAAAATTAAGATTTTGTCACATAATAAGAAGGTAGGTCATGCTGGTACACTTGATCCAATCGCTTCGGGAGTATTGCCAGTATGTATAGGCAGGGCTACCAAGTTTGTGGATTATATAATGAAAGATGAAAAAGTATATTTAACTCAGATGAAACTTGGAATTAGAACGGATACTTACGACAGAGAGGGTACTGTAATAAATACCTTAGATTTTAACTTAAGTAAAAGGAATATAGAGAATGTGATTTTGAGTTTTGAGGGGCAAATAGACCAGCTTCCACCTATGTATTCTGCTATAAAGGTGAAGGGAAAAAGACTTTATGATCTGGCAAGACGCGGCATAGAAGTGGAAAGAAAAAAGAGGAAAATACTGATATATTCTATAGAAATTGTGGATATAAAGCTGCCCTATGTAGTATTTAAGGTAAGGTGTTCTAAAGGAACCTATATAAGAAGTCTTTGTAATGATATTGGAAATAGATTGAATTGTGGAGCTGTTATGTGGGACTTGAAGAGAATATCCACTGGAAACTTTGACATTTTAAATTCAATTACTTTAGAAAGCTTAAATGATAAAAACATATTACAATACATTATTCCTGTAGATACCGCACTGTCACAATACCCTGTACTCACAGTTGAAGATAAGTATGTAAAAAATGTTTTAAATGGAATTCCAATAAGGGATAAGATATTTTTAGATAAAATATCAAAGGATAGACTGTATAGAGTGTATACAAGTAAAAATGAGTTTGTGGGTTTAGGCATGCATAAAACTTTTGAATTTAAAATGGTTAAGTTATTTATTCGAGGTAATTGATTATGAAAGTTATAGAAGATAATTTTAAAGAACATTTTAAAGAGAATACATATATAGCATTGGGAAGCTTTGACGGACTTCATCTAGGACATATGAGTCTTATAAATAAGACCATCAGACTCGCTAGAAATAATAGGGCAAAGAGTATGGTATTTACATTTAAAAATCATCCTCTTATGACTATAAATCCTGACTTGGCACCTAAAATTTTGATGGATAACCAATCTAAAATAGATGTATTGAGAAATATGGGTTTGGATATAATAAATATGGTAAACTTCAATGAAGAACTTATGAAAATAGGTCCTGAGGACTTTGTGATTCATCTTTTAAATAACTATAGGGCCAAAGGATTTGTGGTTGGGTTCAACTATAGATTTGGATACAAGAATTTAGGAGATGTAAATTTATTAAAGAAGTTGAGCAGAGTTTATAAATTTCATTTAAGCGTTATTGATTCTGTAAAATATAAAGGACAAATAGTTAGCAGTTCAATCATAAGAGCCATTGTAACTGATGAAGGGGATATGAAAAAGGTAAACAAACTTTTGACAAGGCCTTTTATGATACAGGGAAAGGTAATGCATGGAAAGCAGTTAGGAAGAAAACTGGGATTTCCCACAGTAAATCTGGATTATGACAAAAAATTTGTGATACCAAAGGGCGGAGTATATTATACTATGGTGGGATTAGATGGAAAAATATTTAAAGGTATAACTAACGTAGGATATAATCCCACCACCTATGACAATAAACTCAGCGTTGAAACCAATATACTGGACTTCAGCGGGGATATATATGATAGAAACATAAAGATATATTTTATTGAGAGAATTAGAGATGAGGTAAAATTCAACAGTTTAGCTGAATTAGCCGATCAATTAAAGAAAGATAAAGTGTATGTGAGTAAAAAAACCGGAAATTAATTTTAAAAATTAATTTACAATACTAGGTTTATTTGCTATAATTACAGACGTGATCCTTATGCTAAGAATTTCGACTTGCCAACGTTGTTCTTGGAATAAAGGGGATTAACAATTGGAGGTGTAACAAAATGGAGAAGGCAGTTAAAGATGCGATAATGAAAAAATACGCAAGACATGAGGGAGATACAGGATCCCCTGAAGTGCAGATAGCCCTGCTTACTGAAAGAATTAATCATTTAAATGAACATTTAAAAATCCATAAGAAAGATCATCATTCCAGAAGGGGTCTTCTAATGATGGTTGGTAAGAGAAGAGGTCTTCTTAATTACTTAATTAGACAGGATATTGAGAGATATCGTGCTATTATTAAGGAGTTAAATTTAAGAAAATAATTTTTGGAGCGGGCTTGTGCCGCTCTATTCTTTTAATAGAATTGTAATTCATTGGTAGGAGGTATATTTTTAATGAGTGATATAATTCAAACTACTGTGGCAGGAAGAGTTTTAAAGGTTGACTATGGAAAAGTAGGTAAACTTTCTGACTGCGCTATGTTTATAAGTTATGGAGATACAGTGGTTTTAATCAATGCAAATTCGTCAGATGAACCTAGAGAAGGAGTAGATTTTTTTCCTTTGAGCATAGAATATGAGGAGAGGCTGTACTCTGTTGGTAAGATTCCCGGAGGTTTTATAAAAAGGGAGGGTAAACCAACGGAAAAGGCCATACTTCATGCTAGAGCGATAGATAGGCCACTTAGGCCGCTGTTTCCAAAGGGATATAGAAATGATGTTCAGGTAGTATGTACTGTACTGTCAGTTGATCAGGACAATGCACCTGACATATTGGCCATAAATGGAGCTTCATTAGCTCTATGTATGTCAAGTATTCCTTTTACTACTCCGGTGGGAGCAGTGTCCGTAGGGCTGGTAGATGGCAAATTCATAATTAATCCCGATTTAAAACAAAGGGAAAAAAGTAGTTTAAATCTTACAGTTTGTGCTACTAAGGACAGGGTTATGATGGTAGAAGCTGGAGGAGATGAAATACCGGAGGATGTAATGTACAACGGTATAATATGTGGATTTGAAGAATGCAAAAAGATAGTGGCATTTCAAGAAGAAATCATAAAGAAGTATGGAAAAGAAAAAATTGAACCTGTATTGTACAAGGCGGATGAAGCCCTGGAGGAAAAAGTTAGAGAGTTTGCCTCTGATATGATAAAAGATGCCATGCATATAGAGGACAGAGATAATAGAAATGAAGCGCTTAAAGATATAGACGATAAATTAAATGGGCAATTTTCTGAAGAATACCCGGATAGTGAAGCTGATATTTCTGATATAGTCTACAGAATGAAAAAAGAAGTAGTTAGAAATATGCTTTTAAAAGAACATAAAAGAGTAGATGGAAGGGCATTTGACGAAATAAGACCTATAAGCTGTGAAGTGGGAATTCTTCCCAGAACTCATGGTACTGGACTTTTTACAAGAGGATTAACTCAAGTGATGACTGTAGCTACGTTGGGATCCCTGGGAGATGTGCAGATACTTGATGGAGTGGGTTCTGAAGAGTCCAAGAGATATATTCACCACTACAATTTTCCATCCTACAGCACAGGTGAGACAAAGCCTCTTAGAGGACCAGGAAGAAGGGAAATAGGTCATGGAGCTCTGGCTGAAAAAGCATTGGAACCACTTATACCAAGTGAAGAGGAATTTCCCTATACCATAAGATTGGTGTCTGAGGTGTTGAGTTCAAACGGCTCTACTTCTCAAGCCAGCATATGTGGAAGTACTTTAGCTCTTTTGGACGCAGGTGTCCCAATAAAAAGACCGGCGGCGGGAATAGCTATGGGACTTGTAACCAGCGAAGATATGTCTCAGGAGGAAATATTGACTGATATACAGGGATTAGAGGATTTCTTCGGAGATATGGACTTTAAAGTTGGAGGAACAGAAAAAGGCATTACAGCCATTCAATTTGATACAAAAATTCATGGGCTATCCAATAACTGTATAAAAGAAACCCTCAATAGGGCAAGAACAGCAAGGTTATTTATACTTGAAAAAATCCATGAATGTATTCCTGCACCAAGGGCAGAATTGTCAAAATATGCTCCAAAGACATTTACCATGTCCATAGATCCTGAAAAGATCAGGGATGTAATAGGCTCCGGAGGAAAGGTTATAAACAAGATAATAGCAGAGACTGGAGTTAAAATAGATATAAAAGAAGATGGAAAAATATTTGTTATGTCAGATGACACTGCAAGTGCAAAGAAGGCATTGAAAATAATTGACGATCTTACTAAAGAAGTAGTGGTGGGAGAGATATATCTGGGTAAGGTTACCAAAACAACTAATTTTGGAGCATTTGTTGAAGTACTTCCAGGTAAAGAAGGACTGGTTCATATCTCAAAATTGGATTTTACCAGAGTGAATAAGGTAGAAGACGTAGTATCTGTAGGAGATAAGATATTGGTCAAAGTAACTGATATAGATAATCAAGGTAGAATAAATCTTTCCAGAAAAGATGCCATAAAAGATTCTGAGAAAAAAGATCTAAAGGGAAAAGATTCAAAGGTAAAACAGTAAAATAGAAGGGCTTAGGTGCCTTTTTATTTTTTAATGTGATTTTTTTACACCTTGTGGGAATAATTTTGATAATAAATTAAAACTGTCTAGTGAAAGAGGTGAAACTTTTAATGTATAATTTATTTAAGTTAGATAATGGATTAAGAGTAGTCGTAGAAAATATAGATTATGTAAATTCTGTAAGTGTGGGCCTCTGGATAAAAAGTGGATCTAGAAATGAAGAAAAATACAATAATGGTATTTCTCATTTTATTGAACATATGCTGTTTAAAGGCACAGCTAATAGAACTGCACTTGAAATAGCTGAATCAATAGAAGATGTTGGTGGACAGATAAATGCTTTTACGGGGAAGGAAGCTACATGTTTTTATGTAAAAGTATTGGATACTCATTTGGATTTGGCTATAGATGTTTTAGCGGATATGTTGTTTAACAGTAAATTTTTACCTGAAGATATCGAAAAGGAAAAGGGCGTTATAGTTGAAGAGATAAATATGAGTGAAGATTTACCAGAAGATGTATTGTCGGATCTTCACAATAAAGCCATGTGGGGAAATGATTCTATATCTCTTCCCATACTGGGAAATGCTGATACTGTGAAATCCTTTAATAGAAAACAGCTGCTGGAATATATAAATTCTCGTTATATACCTGAAAATTCCGTAATATCTATAGCCGGCAAGGTAAATTTAAAAAATGTAGAGAAATTGATAGAAAAATATTTTAAAAACTGGTGTGGAAAAGACAAGGTTATCACCAATTATTCTTTCCCAAAACTTTTAAATAACCATCTTTTGAAGAGAAAGAATATAGAACAGCTTCATTTGAGCTTAGGGATACAGGGAGTTAAAGGAGGCAGTGATGATATATATCCACTTTTATTATTGAATAATATATATGGAGGTGGAGCTTCTTCTATATTGTTTCAGAAGATACGTGAGGAAAAAGGTCTTTGTTATTCTGTATATTCTTATTTGACTTCTTTTAATAATAATGGTGTAGTTATTGTGTATACTGGATTAAATGCGAAGTATGTTTATGATGTGATATGCAGAATAAAAGAAGAGTTAGAGCTATTTTCAAAAAATGGCATTAAACCTGGTAAATTGAAAAAATCAAAAGAACAGTTAAAAGGAAACTATATATTGGGTATGGAAAGCATAAGCAGCAGGATGTTTAATAACGGTAAATCTCTATTATTTACCAATAAGTTAAATACTCCTGAAGATATAATAGAAAAGATAAACAACATAGATGAAGATATTCTAAACAGAGTGATGAAGAACACTTTTTGTAATGGAATAGTGAATTCCGCATTCGTAGGTGATAATATAGATATGGAAATTGTAAAAAATTTATTGGATAAAGATATAAAACCTTTTCAGGGATCAAAGAGCAGCTTTTTATAAAATTTATTAGAATGAGTATGAATTTGGGATTTTATATGATTATGAAGCTTGTAGAATAAGTTATGTACATTGTTCATAGTATGTAGTAATGATATATTTTATATAATATAAGTGGGAGGATACTATGGATCAAAATATAAAATATTATAGTGAAATGGAAAGATATGAAATTATTAATGTGAATGATGGCAATAAATACAATTATCTGGGGAACAATGACATAATAGTTGATTCTGAGGGGAACCTAAAGATATTGATTTTAAGTGATAATAAAACTAAATTTGGTATTTTTGGTAAAAGTGAGTTCATAGAGGTTCCCTGGGAATATGTCAAGAAAATAGGAGCTAAGACAATTATTATAGATGTGGAGGAAAAAAATCTCAAAAAAGTGCGATAGTACAGTTGAAGATTTTTAAATTGTCAACTGTCAATTGTGCATTGTAAATTATAAATTGTCAAAAATTATGGAGGACTAAAATGAGAATACTAATTCAAAAATTTGGAGGGACTTCTGTTTCTACTCATGAAAGAAGAAATAGAGTAGTAAATAAAATAATTAAGGCCAAGAATAAGGGATTTTCACCAGTTGTAGTTGTTTCAGCTATGGGTAGAAAAGGTCAACCCTATGCTACAGATACGCTTCTATCTCTGGTCAGCAGAGATTTTAGAAATAGCAGTCCGTTAAGTATTGATTTGCTTATGAGTTGTGGGGAGATAATAAGTACTGTAGTTGTTGCTGATGAGCTCTCAAAATTAAAAATGGATGTTGTTCCCCTAACAGGAGGACAGGCAGGAATAATTACTGATGATAATTATAATGATGCTGCTGTTTTAAGGGTGGAAAAAGGCAAACTGACCAGTATATTGGAAAGTGGAAAAATTCCGATAGTTGCTGGATTTCAAGGAGTATCTGAAAATGGATATGTAACTACATTGGGAAGAGGCGGAAGTGATGTTACAGCAGCACTTTTGGGTACTGCTTTAAATGCAGAATCCGTAGAAATATATACAGATGTAGATGGAATAATGACGGCAGATCCTAGAATAGTATCTGATGCCTCATTGATTGAAAAGATAAGCTATAATGAGGTGTTCCAAATGGCAGATCAAGGAGCCAAGGTCATACACCCAAGAGCCGTAAAAATAGCCATGAATGGAAATGTACCTTTAGTTATAAAGAACACATTGAATGATGGAAAAGGCACCGTCATAAGCAATTCTGCGGCGGGGGCATCTGGTAAAGTCGTAAACGGTATAACATCCATGGATGACAGAGTTCAGATTACGGTGAAATATAGTGAAAACAAAGATTCTGAAAATTATTATACATTATTAGATGAGCTGGCAAATAATCTTATAAGTATAGATTTGATAAATGTGTTTCCCTATGAAGAAGTGTTTACTATAGGTAATGAGGATATGGATAATTTTAAGATAGTGATGAAAAATCTCGGTCTCAATTATAATGCTATAAAAGAATGTACTAAAATAGCCCTCATTGGAAGCGGCATGAGAGGGGTGCCAGGAGTTATTGCAAAGATATTGAAAGTACTGTCTAGAGAGAATATAAAAGTACTTCAAACTGCTGATTCCCATACTACCATATGGTGTCTTGTTGAAAGAAGTAAAGCAAGTAAAGCCATAAATGCCCTTCATAGGGAATTTCTATTGGGTGAAAAGTAAAAAGGTATATGAATCTCCTAAAATGCATAAGATAAAATCGTTTAAGGAGGAGATTAAAATGTCGGATAAAATAAATAATGAAACCCAGAAGAATAACAGCCAGCTTCAAAACATAAAAGAGCTGGGTGTTACAAATATTCCACAGCAGAGAAACAGCCCAATCCAAATACTTCCAATAATAGGCCAGATAGAAGGGCATGTGGTACTGCCTTCTGAAACCAAAAGCACTAAATATGAACATGTAATACCAAATTTAATTGCTGTTGAAAGTGACAGTAGTGTAAAAGGATTGCTGGTGGTTTTAAATACTGTAGGTGGGGATGTAGAGGCTGGTCTTGCCATATCGGAGATGATAAGGAGCTTGAGTAAACCTACAGTATCTCTCGTTATAGGGGGAGGACATTCCATTGGCGTACCTCTTGCTACGGCGTCTGATTATTCATTTATATCTCCTACGGCTACCATGATTGTGCATCCCATAAGAATGACTGGAATGGTGATTGGAGTTCCAAAGACTTTTGAGTACTTTAGCAAAATGCAGGATAGGATAAATGAATTTATTGTTAGAACATCTAATATAACTGAAAAAAAATTGATTGAACTTATGCTTCAAACAGATGAATTGCTAAACGATACGGGAACTATACTGATTGGTAAGCAGGCGGTGCAGCAGGGTTTGATTGATGAAGTGGGGGGAATAAGTGAGGCTCTTAAAAAATTAAATGACATGATCAAATAATTAAAGACCTATTAAAAGTCACCATAGGATAAATCCTATGGTAATTTATATTTATCTGATGATGAGATTATGCTGCAAAATTATTAGAGGAAAAGAGAAAGTGATGTAGAATATTTATTAGGGAACTTTTCACTTTAGGACTTATTAAATATTTCTTTGCACTTGAAGGAGGTGGTAACATATGTCTAGAAGTAGAAGAAAGCAGGAGCATATCTTTAACAGGGATGTAAAAGGTATATTACTTGCTACACTGGGAGTGCTTATGATAATAAGTGTATTTTCACCATCTTCCTCTGGAATAGCTGGAAGATTTATAAAAAGACTTTTGATAGCTGTGTTTGGATTAGGATGCTATATATTCCCTATACTCATAATATTTATAGGATGCTGTCTTATTATAAAAAAGAATAAAATAAATTTCAGCAAAAAATTTTATGGAATTCTTCTTTTTATTATAAATACCCTTTTATTTATGCAGATGCTTGTAATGTCAAAGTATTACTCTGAATATGATTTATTTTCAGGAGTAAAAAAACTATATGACTCAGACACCATATTTCATGGAGGAATAATAAGCTTTTTGATAGATGTACCATTATATAAGCTGTTTGGAAATACGGGATGCTATATCATATTTGCAGCTCTTTATATAATTTCATTTATGATTATAAGTAAAATTACTGTTTATGATATATTGAATAAATTAAAAGTGATATTTACAAGAAAAAAAGACAGTGAGGACATTAAAATTAAAGAAGACAATAAGATGGAAAATAGAGAATTAAAAAATGATGGGCACGATACTGAAGGAGATGAAAAGGCTGGTTTTATTAAAAATTTAAACAATAGGATAAAGATACTGGATTTTATGAAATCTTCAGATCCAAAAGAAGAGGATTATATGAGCAAGCCTTTGTATAATGAAAAATTGGATGATTTTAACGGTGATAAAAATGGGTTTGCCGGAGGGAAATCAAATTCTATAAATGAGGAACTGGAAAAGAAAATGACAGAAAGTGAGAAAAAATTAAGTACCATATATAAATCTCCTCCAGTGAGTTTATTGAAACAAAATATCCAGTCCAAGCTGAATAAGCAGGATAAAAGGGAATTGATAAACAGTGCAAATAAATTAGAAGAGACTCTAGCCAGCTTTGGAGTAGATGTGAAAGTACTTCAGGTTAGCAGAGGACCTTCTGTAACTAGATTTGAAATTCAACCAAGCCCTGGAATTAAGGTGAGTAAAATTGTCAATTTATCTGATGATATAGCACTTGGACTTGCTGCATCAGGAGTGAGAATAGAAGCCCCTATACCGGGAAAATCTGCAATTGGCATAGAAGTCCCAAATAAAGAACTTACGCCGGTATATTTAAGAGAAGTTGTGGAATCTCAAGAGTTTATGAATTCGAAAAATAAATTAGCTTATTGTTTGGGAAAGGATATAGGTGGAAATTGTATAGTATCAGATCTTACGAAAATGCCACATATGCTCATAGCAGGTGCTACAGGTTCAGGTAAAAGTGTTTGTATAAATACTCTTATAGTGAGTTTGCTCTATAAATATTCACCTGATGACGTTAAATTTTTAATGGTGGATCCTAAAGTGGTGGAACTCAGTGTATACAATGGGATACCACATTTGCTCATACCTGTAGTGACAGATCCTAAAAAAGCGGCAGGAGCATTAAATTGGGCTGTGCAGGAAATGAATAGAAGATATAAACTTTTTGCGGATAACAGTGTTAGAAATATAGAAGGGTATAATGAATTATTTGAAAGCGGAAAAATAGAAAGCAAACTTCCTTTTGTAGTAATAATAATTGATGAACTTTCAGACTTAATGATGGTGTGCCCAAATGAAGTGGAGGATTATATAGGACGTCTTGCTCAAATGTCGAGAGCTGCAGGTATGCATTTGGTTATAGCCACCCAGAGACCTTCTGTGGATGTAATTACAGGGGTGATAAAAGCCAATATCCCTTCTAGGATATCATTTGCAGTATCCAGTCAAATTGATTCCAGAACTATAATTGACAGCAGCGGTGCTGAGAAACTGCTCGGAAAAGGAGATATGCTGTTTTATCCTGTGGGAGAAGCGAAGCCCATGAGAATACAGGGGGCATTTATATCTGAAAATGAGGTGGAAAAAGTTGTGGATTACATAAAAAATAAACAGGGCGAACCACAATATGAAGATAAAATAATAGAGCAGATAGATACGAATGTAACTAAAGCTGATGATAACTGCGATGAGCTTTTAGATGAAGCTATTAGAGTTGTATTAGATGCAGGACAAGCTTCTACTTCACTGCTCCAAAGAAGGCTCAGAATAGGATACAACAGGGCAGCTAGGATAATAGAGCAGATGGAAGAAAGGGAGATAATATCAAAAAAAGACGGAAGTAAACCAAGGCGGATACTTATTGACCGGAAAGATTGAATGCAATTTACAATTCACAGTGCACAATTCATAATTAAAGTACAAAGTTTAAATATCAATTTTGGTGGATTTTTGGATTGACCGAAAATCTTCGTTAAGTGTTATTTATTCTCTGAACTTTGATATTTACAATATCCGTTGAACCTAAGAATAACTTGATATAAAGGTTAATTTAACTTATATTAATATTGAATATTAAAATGATTTAACAGGAGGAAATTTAGTGGGTAAATTGAAAATTGGACTGATAAGTTTGGGCTGTGATAAAAATAGAGTAGATTCTGAAATAATATTGAATAGCATTGAAAAAGAGTATATTCTAGTTGAAAATTTAAAACTGGCTGATGTAATAATTGTAAATACCTGCGGCTTCATAGAAGCAGCTAAGCAAGAATCCATAGATACCATACTTCAAATGTCAAATTATAAAGTAGAATTTAATTGCAAAATTCTTGTAGTTACTGGATGCTTAGCTCAAAGGTATGGAAGAGAACTTATGTCATTATTGCCGGAAATAGATGTGATGTTGGGAGTAAATGATTATGATAAATTAAATAAAAGTATAAAAAAATGTATTGAAAATACAGATGATAAAATTTATAATTGTGATTATAGCGATTTCAATATATATGAAGGCAGGAGGAAACTTACTACACCTTTTTACAGAGCTTATTTGAAAATAGCAGAGGGATGTAATAATTGCTGTACCTATTGCATAATTCCAAAAATTAGAGGAAAATATAGAAGTAGGAGCATGGAGAGTTTAATAAAGGAATGTAATGATCTAGCCCTTCATGGAGTTAAGGAAATAATAGTTATTGCACAGGATACTACGAAATATGGAATTGATATATATGGCAGGAAGATGCTTCCTGAACTCATCAGAAGTATATCTAAAATTTGTGGAATAGAGTGGATTAGACTTCTTTACTGCTATCCTGAAGAGATAACAGGGGAACTTATAGATGAAATTGCCTCCAATGACAAGGTGTGCAATTATATAGACATACCTCTTCAGCATATAAGTGATAATATATTGAAACATATGGGAAGAAAAGGAAGAAAAAGGGATATAATAAAAATTATAGGTGAGCTTAGAAAAAATATCAAAGATATTTCCATTAGAACTACTATAATAGTTGGGTTTCCAGGAGAGACTGAGAAGGATTTTAATGAGCTGAAGGAATTTGTAAAATCCATGAAGTTTGAGAATATGGGGGTTTTCAAGTATTCAAGAGAAGAGGGAACTGCAGCTTTTAAAATGAAAGATCAAGTTCCGGAGGAAATAAAATCCGCAAGGGAAGGCGAATTGATGATACTGCAGCAGGAAATTGTTAAGGCTTCCGGAAAAAGCAAAATTGGAAATGTGTATAGAGTACTTGTAGAGGGCAAAAAGGGGAAGCTGTGGTATGGAAGAAACTATGAAATGGCTCCGGATATAGATGGGCTTATATATATAAAATGTGAAAAAGGGTTAAAAGTAGGTACTATGATTAATGTAAAAATAATCCGTAGTATTCAATATGATTTGGTGGGAGTTGTATGTGATGAATTTGGCGAATAAACTTACGATACTTAGAATGTTACTGATTCCATTTTTCTTGATTTTTATGGCTATAAAAGATATGCCTTATGGAAAAATTATTGCAATAGCTATTTTTATATTGGCATCAATAACGGATAAATTAGATGGATATATAGCTAGAAGCAGAAATCAAGTTACTAGATTTGGAAAATTCATGGATCCTTTGGCAGATAAACTTTTAGTTACGGCAGCTCTTATATCTCTGGTGGAATATCATATAATACCAACCTGGGTGGCAATGATTATAATAGCAAGGGAATTTGCAGTAACTGGACTTAGAGCTGTCGCAGCGGCAGAGGGAATTGTAATAGCTGCAAGCCCATGGGGTAAGGCTAAAACTGTAACGCAAATAGTGGCTATAATACTTGCACTTATAAATTTGGACTACAACCATATATCTTTTGGACTGCTGAGAAGTTTTTTATATCATCCTCACAGAATTTTAAATTTGGCTACTGATATTGCCATGGCCATAGCAATAATTATGACATTAATTTCTGGAATAGATTATTTTGTAAAAAATAAGGAAGTACTAAAGCCGGATAAATAATAAATTTGTTGATTAAAATGCAATTATGTTGTACATAATTAAAATATATATTTTAGGTGGATAATGGAAATCTGTAGTTTTGGTATAGTGATGTAAAATAATTAATTTAAACCTGTTGACTAGTTAAAATGTATGGTATATAATTTAATTAGAACATGCGTTCGCATAAGAGAGGAAGTGATCCTTTGGGAAATTTAAGTAATGAAAAGTTACAGGCTATAGAATCTGCCATGGGGCAGATAGAAAAGCAATTTGGAAAGGGCGCTGTAATGAAACTGGGAGAGAATAGTGTTTTAAATGTAGACGCTATATCCACAGGATGTCTTGATTTGGATATAGCTCTTGGTATTGGAGGAGTGCCCAGGGGGAGGGTAATAGAAATATTTGGACCTGAGTCTTCGGGCAAGACTACGGTAGCCCTTCATATAATTGCTGAAGCTCAAAAATCAGGTGGTGCAGCGGCTTTTATAGATGCAGAACATGCGTTGGATCCTGCTTATGCAAAGAATTTAGGCGTAGATATAGAGAATTTGATTGTATCCCAGCCAGACAGCGGAGAGCAGGCTCTTGAGATTGCAGAGGCACTGGTAAGATCAAATGCAATAGACGTTCTAGTAGTGGATTCGGTGGCAGCTTTAGTTCCCAAAGCTGAAATAGAAGGTGAAATGGGAGATTCCCATGTAGGACTTCAAGCAAGGCTTATGTCCCAGGCTCTCAGAAAACTCACGTCTTCTATAAATAAATCAAGATGTGTAACCATATTTATAAATCAGCTGAGAGAAAAAGTGGGAATTATGTTTGGAAACCCTGAAGTTACTCCAGGTGGAAGGGCACTAAAATTTTATGCTTCTGTTAGAATGGATGTAAGAAGAATAGATGCCATAAAGCAGGGAGATACAATAGTAGGTAATAGAACGAGGGTAAAAATAACAAAGAACAAGGTAGCTCCTCCTTTTAAACAAGCTGAATTTGATATAATGTACAATCATGGTATTTCAAGAGAGGGAAATGTGCTTGATGTAGGTGTAAGAGAGGAACTAATACAGAAAAGTGGTTCCTGGTTCTCCTATAAGGAAACGAGGCTTGGACAAGGAAGAGAAAATGCAAAGCAATTTTTAAAAGAAAATCAGGATATTTTATTTGAGATAGAAAGTAAAATAAGAAAAAAGTACAGTTTACCTGAGTTAAAAAAGCCTTCGACAGGTAATAAAAACGAAAAAGATAATAAGCCAAGTACGAAAAAAAATGAGCAAAAACATATGGATATATGATGCAAATATAAAATCGCGAGATAATTATCCTGCGATTTTATATTTATCATCGATTCAAATAGGCAAACTCCATCCGAATTTAAGGAATATTTAATATATGGAATAAGATGTATATAACTTGACAATAATTAAAATATAATATAAAATTAAGACAAATTCTGGTTTATCGTATATTTAGGAATTGCCAATTGAATAATATGACACCTTTTCTATGCTTACATATTTAAATGAGATATAGATTTTATAATAGGAGCAAAGGAGGTGTTCATGTGAATTCCGTAATAATATATGAGATTATTGCTGGTATAATAATAGTTGCTGTCTTACTAGTTGAATTTAGTATTATTAAAAATAAGGCAAAGGCTATAAAAGCACAGGCTCAAGAGGAGTCTAATAGATTGAAGGAAGAGGCTATGCGAGAAGCCGAATCCAAGAAAAAAGAAGCTATACTAGAAGCTAAAGAAGAAATTCATAGATTAAAGAATGATGTTGAAAAGGAATCTAGAGATAGGAGAAATGAAGTACAAAGGCTGGAGAGAAGATTAATACAGAGAGAAGAATTGCTTGATAAAAAAAGTGATGCTTTTGAAAAAAAAGAAATTAATCTGGATAAAAAACAGCAGGAAGTTGATAAGTTACAGATAAAGGTGGATGAATTATATCAAAAACAAAGAGATGAACTTGAAAGATTGTCAGGTTTGAGTTCAGAAGAGGCTAGGAATATTTTATTAGAGAAAGTAAGAAAAGAAATAAAACATGAATCTGCTATGATGATTAAGGAAATGGAAACCAAAGCTAAAGAGGAAGCTGATAAGAAAGCTAGAGAAATTATAACTTGCGCTATTCAAAGATGCGCTGCGGATCATGTAGCTGAGACAACAGTACATGTTGTAGCTCTGCCCAATGATGAAATGAAAGGAAGGATAATAGGGCGAGAGGGTAGGAACATAAGAGCTCTTGAAACTTTGACAGGTGTGGATTTGATCATAGATGATACACCTGAAGCAGTAATATTGTCAGGATTTGATCCTATAAGAAGAGAAGTTGCAAGAATAGCACTGGAAAAGCTTATAATTGATGGAAGGATACACCCAGCAAGAATTGAAGAAATGGTTGAAAAGGCCGAAAAAGAACTGGAAAGTGATATTAAGGAAGAGGGAGAGCAGGCCACTTTTGAAACAGGTGTGCATGGTCTTCATGTGGAATTAATAAAATTATTAGGTAGGTTAAAATACAGGACTAGTTATGGCCAGAATGTCCTAAAGCACTCTATTGAAGTTGCATATTTAGCGGGCCTTATGGCCTCAGAAATTGGCATAGATCCTGCCATAGCTAAAAGAGCTGGATTACTTCATGATATAGGGAAAGCTGTGGATCATGAAGTTGAAGGACCTCATGCTGTTATAGGCGCAGAGGTTGCTAAAAAGTATAGAGAATCACCAATAATTGTAAACGCCATTGCAGCTCACCATGGGGATGTAGAATTTCAATCTTTAGAAGCGGTGCTTGTTCAAGCAGCAGATGCAATATCTGCAGCAAGACCTGGAGCTAGAAGAGAAACATTAGAAGCTTATATTAAGCGTTTGGAAAAATTAGAGGAAATAGCAAATACATGTGAAGGCGTAGAAAAGTCATATGCCATTCAAGCGGGAAGAGAACTTAGAATTATGGTTAAACCAGAAGATATTGATGATGCAGGGGCCTTTGAAATGGCAAGGAATGTAGTTAAAAAGATAGAAGAGGAACTAGAATATCCTGGTCAGATTAAGGTAAATGTTATTAGAGAGACTCGTGCAATTGAATATGCAAAATAATAAATAAAATTTTATAATAGTATAGAAAGAAAGTATTCCTTTTAGGTTTTGTAACCTTTACAAAACCTAAAAGGAATTTTTGATCTTTTGTAGAATAGTATATTTAATAACAATAATAAATAAAGATATTATTATAATATATAGGAGGTTTATTATGGAAGTATTAAAGGTTTCAGCAAAATCAAGTCCCAATTCAGTTGCAGGAGCATTAGCAGGGGTTCTAAGAGAGAGAGGAGCCGCTGAAATACAGGCTATAGGTGCAGGAGCGTTGAATCAATCCATTAAAGCCATAGCTATTGCCAGAGGATTTGTAGCACCTAGTGGAATCGATTTAATATGTATTCCAGCATTTACGGACATTGAAATAGATGGTGAAGAGAGAACTGCAATTAAGCTTATTGTGCAGCCAAGATAAAAAATAAATTTTATGTGGGACTTGTGGAGCTATCTCAAGTCCTTATTTATATATGAATTGCATACATAGTTTAAGAAGCTGTGTTGACTATATGAAATACTGTGTTAAAATGTAAAAAGGTATATAGTAATTTTGTAGTATGTATATAGTTTGGGGGAAAAATTATGATGGCAGCACTCGAATTGATGAGGCCTAAGCAGTGGATTAAGAATTTTTTTGTATTTGCAGCAGTTATTTTTTCGGGAAATTTTTTAAGATTGGATCTATTAAAGGTCAATGTAATAACTTTTGTACTATTTTGTATCACATCTTCTATAATCTATATATTGAACGATATTGTAGATGTGGAAAAAGACAGATGCCATCCTGATAAGAGAAAAAGACCTCTTCCAAGCGGACGTATATCTAAAAGCGCAGCGGTTATTTTAGATGTTATATTGTTTATTTCAATAGTATATTTTTCCTGTACTTTTTTAAATGTAAAAATTTTGTCAGTGTATTTAACATATATAATAGTAAATATATTGTATTCTTTTGTACTTAAAAATTTAGTTATAATAGATGTTATGACTATTGCTTTTGGATTTGTTTTGAGGGTTGCAAGTGGAAGTTTGGCCACAGGAGTCGAAGTATCACCCTGGTTAATTCTGTGTACAGTGCTTTTATCCTTGTTCTTAGGACTTAATAAGAGAAAGAGTGAAATTATAACTTTAAAAGATAAGAGCAGTTCTTCCAGAAAGATATTGGAAAAATATTCTGTAAAAAATATTGATAAAATGCTTACTATAGTGAATCCGTCTGTACTAATGGCTTACTGCCTTTATACTTTTTCTTCTACACAAAGTAGGACTATGATGTTTACCATACCTTTTGTACTATATGGTATATTTAGGTATGAGTATTTAATGGATAGGAAAAATATAGGAGGGAAGCCGGAAGATGTCTTTGAGAGGGATATTCCTTTTTTAATAAATATACTATTATGGATAGTAATTGTTATAATTATAATATATCTTAAATTGTAAAGCAGAAGGGAAATCAATTGAGTATGGAGATTAAGAATTTTTGGAATAGTGGAGATTATATAAAAAACGACAAAAATAACAGCAAATATTACAATATAGTCATGGGATTTGGAATGTTCTTATCTGTGTTGTGGATATTATTTGTAAAATCAGTTCCGTTTTCAGATTTTAGTTATTACTATAATTTAGCAGTGAGTATAGCTGGAGGTGGGCAGTGGGGAGATACTTATACTTCAGTGGGATACCCCATAGTGCTGGCGGGAGTATTTAAATTATTTGGGGCCAGTGTTTTTATAGCAAAAGTATTTAATTTGTTTTTTACTTTTGTAAATTATATGTGTTTAAAATATATTTTATTTAAAGTAAAATTAAGGGAAATTGACAGAAAAATAATATTTTTTGTGTTTGTACTCTTTCCCAGCAATATAGTATATAATAGTATTTTAGGTACGGAATTGATGTTTACAAGCTTACTTTTGGCTATAACCTGTCTTTACTTTGGAGATGCAAAATACAAATATCTTCTCATAGGTATACTTACAGGATTAAACACGATGATAAAACCTTTTTTTATTGTATTTTTCTTTGCTGTGTTTTTAGTTGATTTTATAAAACATAAAAAGTTTCTGTTATCCCTTAGAAATTCTCTTGTTGTGCTTATCGTGTGTGGGGTTGTCATTTCACCTTGGATATACAGAAACACAAAATTAATGGGGCAGCTTACATATGTATCTAATAATGGTGGTATAGTCTTATATATAAACAATAATTCCCAGAATGGTAATGGAAGATGGATGGATGTAAATAAAGTGGAGAATTCCATTGCAAAAACCAGCCAATATAAAAATGCCAATAGAACTCAGCAGAATAAAATGTTAAGTAATGCCGCGAAAAAATGGATAAAATCACATCCTGTAGAATTTATCAAATTGGGCTTTAAGAGGTTATTTAACACATACTTTTTCGGAGATGATATATTGTACAGTACTTATGGTAGTGGAATAAGCCATAATCTCAATAGCTTGATATTTTCAAGTAGTATTTTTATAAGATTGTTAGTTTTTTTACCTGCCATAATATATATTTTAATATACTTTTTAAAAGTACTATTCAATATCTTCAAGGGTGAAAGTCACTTACTGGATGAGTTCAAATTATATATGCTGATATTGTTTTTTATGTTTACTTCAGTTTATTTTGTAACAGAGGGTCAGGGAAGATATGCTTTTCCTGAAACATTTGTGTTTGTTTGTTATTTTTATTTTGCATTGAAATATTTGGCATTTAAATTTAAGGGGATAAGATTATGACTTCATTGATATTGATATCGGTATTTTTAGGAGCTATGGGTCAGGTACTTGTGAAATATGGTGCTGTAAATTTGCAGCTGGATTTTACATTAAAATATTTATTACCAAGTATTTTATCCATATTGAAGAATATTCCTGTAATGTGTGGAATTGTATCCTATGGACTGAGTTTTCTCCTATGGATAAAAATTTTGAGTAAGGTAGAATTGAGTTATGCATATCCTATGGTGAGTTTAGGATATATAATAATCATGCTATTTTCCTATTTTATATTCAAGGAAAATATAACTCTTATGAGAATATTGGGAGTGGGTTTTATAATAGTAGGAGTGATATTGGTTTCAAGAAGCTGAAAATTTTTATTAACTGTGAATTTTGTATTGTGAATTGAATAAAGGGAGGAATAAAAATGATATTGTCAAAAAAAGCTGAAAAAATTCAATCGTCTATAACTCTGGAAATAACTGCAAAAGCTAAGCAAATGAAGTCTCAGGGAATAGATGTAATAGGATTTGGTGCTGGAGAACCAGATTTTAATACTCCAGAGAATATTCAAAAAGCTGCTGTAGCTGCTATGAAAAAAGGTTATACAAAATATACTCCTGCTTCTGGAATTTTAGAGCTTAAGGAAGCCATTTTAAAAAAATTTAAAGTGGACAATGATCTAAGCTACAGTACAGATCAAATTATAATATCTACAGGGGCAAAGCAATGTCTCTGCAATACATTCCAGGCCATATTAAATCCAGGAGACGAGGTTATTATAGCTGTTCCCTATTGGGTAAGTTATCCTGAATTGGTTAGGCTTTCGGATGGAGTACCGGTATTTGTTAATACAAAGGAAGAGAATAATTTTAAGTATACTGTAAAAGATTTAGAAAGGGCTTATACTGAAAAAACTAAAATGATCATAATCAACAGTCCTAATAATCCAACAGGAAGCATTTATTCAGAGAAGGAACTAAAAGAAATAGCTGATTTTGCCAAAGAGAAGGATATATTTATTTTGTCAGATGAAATATATGAAAAACTCATTTATGGAAACAACTGTCATGTTAGTATAGCAAGTATATCTCAGGATGCTTATGAAAGAACAATTGTCGTAAATGGGGTTTCTAAAACATATTCCATGACAGGATGGAGAATAGGGTATTGTGCTGCAGATAAAAATATAGTCAAATTAATGTCCAACATTCAAAGTCATACTACAGGAAATCCCAATTCCATAGCTCAGTATGCTGCATTGGCAGCTTTACATGGAGAAAGTACTCAGATTGAGAACATGGTAGGTGAATTTAAAAAAAGAAGAGAATATATGATAAAAAAAATAGATGCGATTGAAGGACTTTCTTGTTTAAAACCAGAAGGAGCTTTTTATGTGATGCTGAATATATCAAAAACTTTCGGAAAAACTATTAATGGACAAAAAATAGAGAATTCACTTGAATTTTCAAATTTGCTGCTTGAAAAAGAAAAAGTTGCGGTAGTGCCTGGACTAGGATTTGGAATAGATGGATATGTAAGATTGTCTTATGCTACTTCCATGGAAAATATAAAAAAAGGACTGGATAGGATAGAACAGTTTGTGCTAAAGTTAAAATAATATTAGATTATTTATACTGAAATGTAAAAATTATTATTCAAATATTAATAAAAAATGGTATAATAATTAAGAAGAATTTGAGATCTGTTATAACAACAATAAACTGAGATAGAGGTGAATTAAATGGTTTCTAAAGAAGTTATAGTTAAAAGCCCTACAGGATTACATGCAAGACCTGCAACACTACTGGTTAAGAAAGCTTCTTCATTTAAATCTGATTTATCCATAGAATTTGATGGAAAAAAGGCGAATATAAAAAGTTTAATTGGAGTACTTTCATTAGGTGTAACCAAGAATTCAACTGTTAAAATAACTGCATCTGGTGATGACGAGTCATTGGCCATAGAAGAAATTATCAAATTAATAAATTCATTGGAAACATTATAGTCAATTTTAATTGAGTGATTTTTGGTTAAAGTGGAGTCCTATTATGGGTAATGTTTTTCCACCTCAACCTTTTACAAAAACCAATGCTTGATAAAAGAATAACTGTGAATAAAATAGAAGACCAATGAAAGGTCTTCTCATTTTATTTGCAGCTGTTTTTAGTTTTAAAAAGCAATATAATCATGTCAATACCTGCTACACCTATGAGTATGTCTATTATCCTTCCGATTAGATTGGAAGGTTCACCAAATATAATTTGAATTATGTTAAAATTAAATAAACCTATAAGTCCCCAAATTATTGCACCTATGATTGTCAATATTAAAGAAATTTTGTCTATTATACTGAATTTATACATACTTTCATTTACTGAGGCTGTATAAGTCATTCTTAGATTCGAACCTCAATAAAAATTCACCTCCATACAATATACTTTTTCTAATTAAAGTATATTAGTAACTTTGTAAAATAGAACAGTTTGTACACTTTTATAAGATTATACGAATATAATAATATAATATAATAGAAATATATGTTATAATATGAATGAAAACAATTAAATTATAGTATATGTACGGAGGTATTTTATCATGAGAGATACATACAATAACCCATTAAATAGAAGGTATGCCTCACGGGAAATGAGTTATCTATTTTCCGATGAGATGAAATTTAAAACTTGGAGAAAACTCTGGGTAGCTCTGGCTGAGTGTGAGAAAGAGCTTGGGCTCAATATAACTTCTGAACAAATAGATGAATTGAAAGCCAATGTGGAAAATATAAATTATGAGGATGCAGAAAAAAGAGAAAAGGAAGTACGTCATGATGTGATGAGCCACGTATATGCCTATGGACTTCAGTGCCCTAAGGCCAAGGGAATAATACATCTGGGGGCAACCAGCTGTTATGTAGGGGATAATACAGATCTTATAATTATGAAAAAGGCACTTTACATAGTGAGGGGAAAAATACTGAATGTGATAAATTATCTCAAGGATTTTGCACTTGAATACAAAGATCTTCCCACTCTCGGATTTACACATCTTCAGCCTGCCCAGCTCACTACAGTTGGCAAGAGAGCATCTCTCTGGATACAGGATCTATATCTGGATATGGAAAATATTGATTTTGTCATTGATAAAATCAGATTCAGAGGAGTAAAAGGAACTACGGGAACTCAGGCCAGTTTCATGGATCTGTTTAACGGCAATGAAGAAAAGGTAAAGATGCTGGATAAAATGGTGACGGAGAAGATGGGATTCAATCAGGAATTTATGGTTACAGGACAGACCTATACCAGAAAGCTCGATTCCATAATATTAAATACTCTTTCAGAGATAGCACAAAGTGCTTATAAGTTCAGCAATGATCTCAGGATACTTCAAAATATGAAGGAAATGGAGGAACCTTTTGAAAAAAATCAGATAGGCTCTTCAGCCATGGCATATAAAAGGAATCCTATGAGATGTGAGAGAATGGGTTCTCTGTGCAGATATATAATTGTGAATGCCTTGAACCCGGCTATAACTGCTTCGACTCAATGGTTTGAAAGAACCCTGGATGATTCTGCAAACAGGAGGATAGTCCTTCCTGAGGCATTTTTGGCACTGGACGGGGTCTTAAATTTATATATGAATGTATCTGAAAATATGGTGGTTTATCCAAAGACAATTGCATCCCATGTACTTAAGGAACTTCCATTTATGGCTACGGAGAATATAATAATGGAAGCTGTTAAAAGAGGAGGGGATAGACAGGAACTTCATGAGAGAATCAGGATTCATTCTATGGAAGCAGCTAAGAGGGTGAAATCAGAGGGAAAGGAAAATGATCTTCTGGAAAGAATTATAAAAGACCCATTTTTTAAAATGAAAAAAGAAGAGATACTGTCTCTGGTGAGTCCCGAAAAATTTGTTGGAAGGGCACCAGGCCAAGTGGTGGATTTTATAGAGAGCCAAATAAGCCCAATGCTTGAAAATAATAAACAGTATCTGGGGAAAGAGGCCCAGATAAATGTCTAGTCTAATATATGGGAGGATTGTATATGTACGATATTGCCATTATAGGAGCAGGAGTGGAAGGTTCAGCCATTGCAAGAAGGTTTTCCAGATATAAATTAAAAATTTGTCTGATAGAAAAACAGGATGATGTATCCTGTGGGGCGTCTAAAGCCAACAGCGGTATAGTGCATGGAGGATATGACGACACGCCGGGTACTTTAAAGGCTAAATTATGCGTAAAGGGAAACAGGATGTATGACAGGTTAAACAGGGAGTTGAATTTTGGTTATAGAGAAACAGGCTCCCTTGTAATAGCTTTTTCAGATGAAGAGAAAAAACATCTTGAGAAGTTGTATCATAATGGTATAAAAAATGGTGTAGGGGGAATGGAGATAATAGACGGCGAA
The DNA here is from genome assembly GCF_042436595.1 of Clostridium sp. MT-14. Lineage (NCBI taxonomy): Bacteria > Bacillati > Bacillota > Clostridia > Eubacteriales > Clostridiaceae > Clostridium > Clostridium sp. MT-14. Next base: position 35,006 of record NZ_JBHMIY010000007.1, on the reverse strand, counting down.
AAGGTAAGACAGATGGAGCCTTATGTGAACAATGAGGTTAAATGGGCTCTCTACTGTAAAGACTCAGGAGTTTGTTCTCCCTATGAATTCACCATAGCACTGGCAGAAAATGCAGTGGAAAATGGAGTGGATTTGAAACTGGAAAGTGAAGTTATAGGCATAAATAGAAAGGAAAATTATTTTGAAATAGTTACCAGCCAGGAGAGGATAGAGGCTAGATATGTAATAAATGCAGCGGGGGTCTACAGTGATAAAATATCCAATATGGTTGGCCTGGACCATTTTCATATAATTCCAAGGAAAGGTGAATATGTCCTTTTCAACAGGGATCAGTCCTACCTGGTGAATAGTGTAATATTTCAGGTACCTACGGAAAAGGGCAAGGGAATTTTAGTGACTACTACCTATCATGGCAATCTGATGATAGGCCCAAACGCCCAGGAGGTTTCAAACAAGGAAGATGTGAATACGAATGAGGAAATGCTGAATTACATTGTTGAAACCGCCAGGAAATCTGTAGAGGGTTTTGACATGAAAAAAGCTATAACCTCTTTTGCAGGAGTGAGGCCTACCAGCAGTACCAGAGATTTCATAATAGAAGAGACAAAAGTAGAGGGATTCATAAATGTAGCGGGCATAGATTCACCGGGACTTACTTCTGCTCCAGCCATAGCAGAGGAAGTAGTAAATATATTGAGCAAGAAAGTAAAGCTGGAGGAAAAAGATGATTTTAATCCCTATAGAAAACCTATTATAGTAAAAAAGGATAAAAATTTTGATGGAGACATAAATGCAAAAGAGCCTGAAAAACATATTATATGCAGATGCGAAAGGGTAACGGAAGCGGAAATTGTAGATGCATTAAATAGACCGGTAAGGACAATATCCATTGATGGAGTCAAACGCCGTACAAGGGCTGGCATGGGCATGTGCCAGGGGGCATTTTGCGGTTCTAGGGTCAGAAAACTCATAGCAAGAGAAATGGATATACCTGAAGAACAAGTTAAACAGAGAGGTCCAGGATCCTCCATACTTCCTAAAAGGGTAAATCGGATAAATGTGATGAAAATACAGAAATAGATTTTAAATTATGAAGGCTGCCGTATAATCAATTTGCGGCAGCTCCAATTCTTTGAACCTGAATATAACTTGATTGCAATATTACATGGGGTTTCATATCCTGATAATATAGCTATTTAATTGTGGAGGTAATAATATTGAGAAGATCCAGGAATGACATGGATGATTTGATGCAGCTTGCTCTATATATGTTTCCCAAATATATGAAGAGAATACAAAAATACGATAGAAGGCATTTTGAAGATTTGCATCACGGTGAAGATCATCATTATGAGCACGATGAATATGCGGATTTGAAGGATTTAATTGGGTTCATAGAAAAAAATATTATCAGGGACAAAGGTAAGGAGGGTATGGGAGACAAAAAAATTGGGAAGAAAATTGATGGAGGAAAACCCCAAAATACAGGTAAAAATCCGATTCATGAAGAAATACTAAAAAAAGCACAGGAACAGATTAAAAAATCAGGCCAGGGACCCGATAAGAAATTGTCGGATGATAGAAATGTGAGACAGGACGGCAGAGCTGCCAAAAGCATAAAACAGTTGGACTCAAAAGAGACAAGGGAGATGCCGACAAAAGATGTATGTTTTTCAGCATGCAATGAGGAGATAAAAAATTTATTGAACAGATATGTGAATAAAAAATTTGACATATGCACTGACGGCGATGAAAACTGTGTGTTTGAACAGATAAATTTGATATGTGCAGATGAAGAGCTGGCCAAATTTAAAAATGGGGAAGGTGAAATCATAGTAATACCTGTAAGAAATATAGTTGGAATGAATTTGCCTGAACCGGTATACATGGAAGAACATTCTAAAAAAGATGATATGACATACTACCCTCTGGAAAAATCGCTGTGTCATTATTTTGGCGCAATAATTGGCAAAAGGGTGTGCATACAGACACGGGGCCAGGGAAAGTTCAAATATCTCTCAAGAAAGCTCATCACAGGTACAGGAAAAGGATTTGTTATAATTGAAAACAACATTGTCATATTATTTTCCAAAATAATATTTATAAGAGAATCGAAGCTGGATGAATATAAAAATTCATAGAGAAAATACCTGGATGTTTATGTATAAAATACATTGAACATGAAAATCCAGGTATTCATTTTATTGATTTGCCTTCTTAAGTTTTTCAATTCCAATTTTTACTCTCTTTATGGATTCTTCTTTTCCTATAATATCTGCTATTTCAAAAGCACCGCCGGGAGTGGATTTTTTACCTGAAAGTGCCGTCCTTACAGGCCAGAGTACTACTCCATTTTTAACCTGCATATCTGATACCAGATCCATACAGCACTTTTCTATGTTTTCGAAAGTCCAGGGATCCAGTGATTCTACTCTTGGAAGAAATTTTTCAAGAGTGATCAGTGAATTCTGTAAATTTGTCTTCATTCTTTTATGGATATACATGTCTGCAGAGTAATCCGGAAGTTCCTGAAAAAAGTCCAAAAAATCTGGTATTTCACTGAGTACTTCAACTCTGGTCTTAAGCAGCTTGCTTATTTTCAAAAAATCCAGATCCTTTGAAATGACTTTTTTATAGTAGGGAAGAGCAAGAGAATTAAAATCTTCCAAAGGCATATTTTTAATATACTGTCCATTCATCCATTTCAATTTTACAGTATCGAATATGGCAGGAGATTTATTTATATTTCTATAGTCAAATCTTTCTACCAGCTCCTGAAGATTAAAAATTTCCCTTTCATCTCCGGGATTCCAGCCTAAAAGGGCTATGTAGTTTAAAACAGCTTCTTTGAGGTATCCTTTTTTTATAAGATCTTCAAAAGACGCGTCACCATTTCTTTTACTCAACTTATGGTGTAGATCTTTCATTATTGGAGGACAGTGAATATATATTGGGATCTGCCAGCCGAAAGCTTCATATAACCTGTTGTATTTTGGAGCCGAAGACAGGTACTCACTTCCCCTTACTACATGCGTAATTCCCATAAGATGGTCATCTATTACGTTTGCAAAGTTGTAGGTAGGATAGCTATCGGATTTTATGAGTATCATATCATCTAATTCCGAATTGTCCACGCATATATCGCCATAGATCTCATCATGGAAAGTTGTAACGCCGGTTTTGGGATTATTCTGCCTTATTACATAAGGTATTCCGGAATTAAGTTTTTCCTTTATTTCTTCTTTTGAAAGATGGAGACAATGTTTATCATATTTGTAGTCTCCTGATATTTGAGAGTTAGCCCTCAGTGTATCAATTCTCTCCTTTGTACAAAAGCAGTAATAAGCTTTTCCCATATCTATAAGTTTTTTTGCATATTTTAAATATATATCGGTTCTCTGGCTCTGGATATAAGGCCCTACTGGTCCGCCTATATCCGGACCTTCGTCGTGTTTTAGTCCTGTAGTTTTTAAAGTGTTGTAGATTATATCTAAGGCACCTTCAACGAATCTTCCCTGATCCGTATCTTCAATTCTGAGTATGAAGTCTCCGCCAGCATGTTTTGCAATTAAGTATGTATAGAGGGCAGTCCTTAAATTACCCACATGCATATATCCTGTGGGGCTCGGTGCAAATCTCGTTCTTACCTTGGTCATTTTTTTCACTCCTATTTATTTTAAAGTAAAAACCTCTCATCCGTTTTAGACGAAAGGTTATGAGCTTGCTATTACTCTTTAAATAATATAATAATAGAGAATTTGTGTCAAGGTAGTTTTTAAATTCATGTTCTTGTAAAAGTGAGCAAATTAGATTAAATACCTGAAATATGCAACGTATATGGCGAAAAAGCCGCTTCAATATAGTATTCCTCCATAAAAGTAAATTTGACATATATGAGTATTATTGATATAAATAATATAGCATATATGTTGCACATACAACATATAAGGTATATAATTATTAATATGAGTAGCATATATAAAAAATAAACTTTATATGATAGGTAAGTATTTTATGGGAGGAAAAAAGTAATGTCTATAAAAGTTGCAATTAATGGTTTTGGAAGAATAGGAAGATTGGTTTTAAGGATTGCCCAGGAGAGATTAAAGGGAACTGTTGATATTGTGGCAATCAATGCCAGAGCAGATAATGAAACCCTTGTGCACCTTTTTAAATACGATTCTTGTTATGGCAGGTTTAGGGGAAATGCAAAAGCGGGAAAGGACTCCATATTTGTAAATGGTTCTGAAATAAAGATCTTTAGAGAAGATGATCCTGAAAATTTACCCTGGGACAAGTTAAATGTGGACATAGTTGTGGAATCCACAGGAAAATTTAAAACTAGAGAAAGTTTATATAAGCATATAAAGGCCGGAGCAAAAAAGGTTATAATTACGGCGCCTGCTAAAGGTGAAGATATAACTATAGTTATGGGAGTAAATGAAGAAAAATTTGACGTAAAATCCCACAATATTATTTCGAATGCATCTTGTACAACCAATTGTCTAGCTCCTTTTGCAAAGGTTCTGGATGAAAACTTCGGTATTATAAATGGCTTTATGACTACAGTTCATTCCTATACAAATGATCAGAGATTACTTGATAAAACCCATAAGGATTTGAGAAGAGCAAGAGCAGCTGGTCAATCTATAATTCCAACTACAACAGGGGCGGCCAAGGCAGTTGCAAAAGTACTTCCGAATTTAAAGGGAAAATTGAATGGGATTGCCTTTAGAGTTCCTACAGCTACAGTTTCCGTTACTGATTTAGTATGTCAGCTTTCAAAATCTGTTACTGTAGAGGAAATAAATAAAACTTTTAAAAGGGCCTCTGAGGGACTTATGGAAGGAATATTGGGATATTCTGATGAACCATTGGTTTCAGTAGATTATAAAGGCGATGACAGATCCTCTATAATAGATGGACTTTCAACTATGGCATCAGGAAATATGGTGAAGGTGGTATCTTGGTATGATAATGAGTGGGCTTACTCCTGCAGGACTGTGGATCTTGTAAATTATGTTGCAGAAGAAATGGAAAAGGATTCTGAAACTACTACTAGAGAAATGATGACAAACAGAATATAAATTTTAGCCAAATCATAAATTTTCCTATAATAATAACGGTGGGCAGCTTCTTGTAAGCTGTCCACTATTTATAAATTTATTCCAAATACATTTTTTACTACAAGGCCTACAATAAAGGAAAAAAGAGCAACTCCTAAGCTTACACCGGCCATTTGTATAAATCGCTGCTTGAAATTGAATCCTTTAGCTACTGATATATAGTAATTAAAGATAGATATTATAATTACAGCAATGACAAGAGTTACTACCAGTGCCTGTATGTACATGTTTCCTGGCATAAAGAGAAAGGGAAGTATGAGTAAAATAACAGTTATTAAATAGGAAACGCCAGTATAAACACTGGATTTTAAGGCGTCTTTTGTATTTTCTGCTTTTTCGGCAATGTATTCACTGGCAGCCATGGAAAGGGTAGCTGATATTCCTGTGATCATTCCAGCTAGTGCAATTACTTTTGTGTTTGCCATGGAAAGTGTAAAACCGGCAACACTGCCTGTTATCTCCACAAGTGCATCATTTAGTCCAAGAACTATAGAACCTATATATTTGAGTTTTTCTTCATCCAGCATGTCGAGCAGCAAGAACTCGTGTTTTTCTTCATCCTCTGCTATTTTGGAAAATTCAGGGAAGGCATTTGACAGTTTACTATAGCTGTAACCTCTGACAGCCTCAGTTTCTCTTCCTTCCATTTGTTTTACGGCAAAGGTGAAACCAAAGATCTTTGCTATGGTAGAGTAGAACCATATCTTTTTTTTATCAGGTGAAACTTCCATATTAGTATATGTTTTTATAAATTTATAATGTCCTTCTTCGTCTCCTGCTATTTTTAACAGTATTTTTTTGTTTTTTTCATCTTTTGTGATTTTGGACACATTTATATATATCTGTCTTTCAGTTATTTCTCTCAATTGCATCTGAAATAGAATTTTTTTTAAATTCTCATCTATTTTCATTTTACCTACAACCTTTTTGTATATTATTTTTCTCTGGGGAAAGTATGTAACATATATTATAATACTGTGGTCATGTACTTACAAGCCAAAAGTTTACTGTAATAAAATCAAGCGTATGGATATATTAAGCATTCACTTGAATTAGTGATTATATTATTATAATCTATATTAATTAAACTAATTTTAATAAAATGAATGATATAGGAGAAATTTATATGAGTTTGTATGAAGATAAAGCCTTGGAAGAGTTGCTCCAGTGGAAAAAAGAAATGACAAGCAGGCCCAGCTTTACAAATGATTTTACAAAAAAAATGCAGTCAAAATTAAATGAGTTTATTCCTGAAAAGTGCCAGCACATAATTACAAAATCCATAGAAGGTATGGTGAAGACAGTTATATATGGATATAAATATATCTCTACCGCTCCCGTTCATGACATGAATTTGGAATCAAGAGAAAATTTAGTAAGGGAAAAGATGAAATTTTACAGGAATGCAGCTGCAGTAAGCGGTGCAGGTACAGGTGGAGCTGGAATTATTGTGGGCTTGGCTGATTTTCCCATATTACTTGGGTTGAAAATGAAATTTTTGTTTGATACTGCTGGTATCTACAGTTTCAATGTAAAGAATTACAGGGAGCGATTGTATATACTCTATATATTTCAAATAGCTTTTTCAAGCCAGGGAAGAAGAAGGGAAGTCTATGATATAATGTCGGATTGGGATAATTATTGCAGGGCATCACTTCCTGAAGATAAGAGTCATTTTGACTGGAGAACATTTCAACAGGAATACAGAGATTATATTGACATTGCAAAGATGCTGCAGCTTGTCCCTGGAATTGGGGCAGCAGTGGGGGCATATGCCAATTATAAATTGATAAAGCAGCTGGGGAATACAGCTATGAATGCCTATAGACTTAGGGTTTTTAAATTGTAAATTATGAATATTTTAGATAATTTTCATAAGCTGTATTCTGTAATAATGTTATAATAAGGACAGTATAAAAATTATAATATTATTTGAGGAGGAATGTCATATGCCAGCTAGAACTGTAAGAAAAATAGTGGGGGGAAACGTACAACAAGACGGTGCAGGAGTGAAACTTTTGCGTGTACTGGCGCTGGATACAGTTACAGAATTTGATCCTTTTCTGATGTTGGATATTTTTGATTCGGAAAATTCTGAAGATTATATTAAGGGGTTTCCGTGGCATCCACACAGGGGAATTGAAACTGTTACTTATCTTATGAGCGGGAAAATCGAACATGGGGACAGTCTTGGCAATAAGGGTATAATTGAAGACGGATGCTGTCAATGGATGACTGCTGGAAGCGGGATAATTCATCAAGAGATGCCGCAGCCTTCAAAGAAAATGTTTGGGTTTCAGCTTTGGATAAATATTCCGAAGAAAGACAAGATGTGTATCCCAAAGTACCATGATATAAGTAAGGAAAGTATACCTGAAGTGAAAAAGAAAGGTTTTACTGTGAGAATAATATCAGGACACTACAAGGACATTCCTGGAGCTTTTAGGGGAGAATATGTGAAAGCTGACATTTTGGATATAAATATGGAAAAACAAGCTGAATGGTCTATTAAAACAGATGTTAAGTCTACTGTATTTGTGTATATTTTTAGGGGATATGGTTATTTTGATAAAAACGAGAAACAGTGTATCAAGGAAAAAAGTGCAGTTCTATTCAATGGGGGAGAAGAAGTTAGAATTCGTTCCGGTGAAGATGGAATGCGCTTTACAATATTTATAGGCAATCCCCTTAAAGAGCCTGTAGCCTGGGGAGGTCCTATTGTCATGAATACAAGAGAGGAGCTTAAAAAAGCTTTTGAGGAAATTGACAATGGAACCTTTATAAAAAACGGTAAATATGCAAACCATAACTTAAAATAGTGTATAATTTTATTATGAGTATAATAAGTTGAGGTGGGGAAATTATGGATATAAAAAAAATATTATTATTGGGAAATGAAAATTTGTATAAAATCTGTAAAGAGGTTTCAAAAGATGAGCTTGATCGAGCTGAACAAATAGTTAAGGAACTACATGATACAATGATGAATTTTAGGAAAAAGTATGGATTTGGCAGAGCGATAGCAGCACCTCAAATAAATGAATTGTTTAGGATAATATATGTAGATTTTAATTATAATTCGATAGCTTTAATAAATCCCAAGGTTGAATTTGTGGATGATGAAAAATTTGAAGTGTGGGATGATTGTATGAGTTTTCCGGGAATAGAAGTAAGATTATATAGACATAAAAGATGTAAAGTTCATTATAAAGATTTAGAATGGAATGATTGTACTATGGAACCTGAGGGTGATTTATCGGAATTAATACAACATGAATACGATCACCTTGATGGTATATTAGCTTTTCAAAGAGCAATCGACAAAAAATCCTTTAGAATGAATAAGGATAAAATGGGATACCTTGATGAAGGTTTAAGTGGAATGAAGTGATGTTGTTAGAGTGTGGAATAGAGTAATATAATTTTTTCACTTGATAACGGTCAAATTTTCATACAAACATAATAATGAGATAGGAAATGTCATTCAAAATGTGGTAATGGCATTTTCTTTTTGTTGTATATAGTATAGTTTGCTATATTATTTCAATATATAGTTATAAAAACTATGTATTGAAATATAGTTACATATATAGTATTATATTAATGTAAAAATAGATTTAAACAAAAAAGGAGATACTATGCCAATTATAGAAGTTCTTCAAAAATGGTATAAAAATATATCCAAGAGCAGCATTTGCACGGGCATACAGATAGAAACTGTAAACAATTGTGGGTGGTGTGTATGCATTGACCTATTTGATACAGTTTATGAAACTGAGAGTTTCAAAACCGTATATATACGAAAGGGTGATGATAATTGGTTTAAGTGTATTAAAAAGAATGGTTTATTTAAGGGTTATGGTGGAATTGAAAACCTGGAAGATATTTTAAATGTTTTTTACTGCTGGATTAAGTGATTTTTAAGTTCCTATGTTTTGAGGGGGGATACTATGAAAACAAAAGAAAGTTATAATTTAGTTGCTTTTGGTGATTCTATAACAAAGGGCGTTATATATGACAGCAGGAGGGCAAGATATTCAAGGTTAAAGGACTGTTTTGCCAGTATAGTTGGAAGAAGTTTTAAGGGAACTGTATGCAATGCCGGGAGGTTTGGAAGTACGATCAAGAGAGGAATAAGCAAGATGTATACTGATGTCATAATAAAAACTCCAGATATTGTATTAATAGAGTTTGGGGGAAATGACTGTGATTTTGACTGGGGGGATATAGCAAAAGACCCCGATTCCAAGCACAGGCCAAAGACGGATATCTCAACTTTTAATGATATGCTGTCCAATATGATATGCACCTTTAAAGAATCCGGTATAATACCGATGCTTATGACACTGCCTCCTCTGGATTATAAAAGATACTTTAACTGGATTACAAAGGGAGATAAAACAGCCGAAAAAAATGTTTTAAAGTGGTTGGGTTCGGAAGTGAAAATTTACAATTGGCACAGGACATACAGTGAAATGATTACAAAGGTGGCCCATAGGACAAAAACTACCTTGATTGATGTGAGATCGGAAATTCTCAAACAAAATGACTACAATAAATTTTTGTGCATAGACGGTATTCATCCTAATTTGGAGGGACATTCCCTGATTGCCCATATAATACTCAATTTTCTCAAAGATAATTACAGTTTTTTACTGCTTTGAAGAATAATATGAGTACACTGCACATACTAATTTTATAGAGAAATGAAATATATTGCAGGGTATGGTGGTTGCATTGATGATAGATAGTCCCTTTCGTAAAATGTTCAATTATTACAATAAAAAAATGCAAAATAATTTTCCACAGGCATCGGGTACATTTATTCAACCGGATATGGTGATAAAATGGAATGACTTGGAATGGCAGAAAGAACTCTCCTATTTGAAAGAAGTTAAAATGAAATATATTGTGATGAACACTTTTGTGGTTCAAAACCAAAGTATCAAGAGAGTATATGAGACTTCAATAGAAAATGAAAATAGGGCTGGAAGGGTGGATGTAGTTGACACCTGCCTGAGAAATTGTGAAAAATTTGGCTTTAAGGTATTCCTGGGAATTGATTACAATGTCTTGTGGTGGAGGATAGGGCCTAGAAAACCAAGATGGCTGTATGAACAGATGAAAAAAGGAAATCTGATAGTGCAGGAATTGTATGAAAAATACCATGGCAAATATAAAAATGCTTTTTACGGATGGTATTGGGTCTATGAAGTGGATAATCTTAATTTTAAAAATTTAAGAGATTTTAAAGTATTGGCCAATGCTGTAAATATAAATTTGGAATATATGGATAAAAATGATTTGAGACTGCCATTTATGATATCGCCTTTCATGAACTCAAAATATTCTACTCCGCAGCTCTATGCAGATAATTGGAAGTATTTTTTCAAAATAGTTGATTTAAAAGAAGGGGATATATTCTGTCCACAGGATTCAGTGGGAGGCGGAGGACTTGATATAAGCCAGGTGAAAGATTGGTTTCAGGCTCTTGAGGGAGCTGTAAAATCAAAAAAGGGAATTTTATTTTGGGCCAATGTAGAGACCTTTGATCATACCAACTGGTCAAGTGCATTTATGAAGAGGTTTATAAAGCAGATGAGGCTTGAAAATCCATTTATAGATGATATCATAACTTTTTCCTACAGCCACTATTACAGCCCGGTCAATATAAACAGTGGTTTTCACAGGGCCTATAAAAGGTATTTGTATCAGCATGAAGTCTATAACAAAAGACCGGATCCGCCTAAATGGGTTAAAATTCACAAAATGGAGAATAAAATTTCACTTCAGTGGGAAGTATCTGGAAATATAGCGGGGTATAGAGTATACTGCAATGGAAAGAATATATATTCTCCTGTTGTGCAGAGAAAATATGGCGGGAATAAAGATCAGACATGGGGAAAATTTGTATGTAAAAATATTTCAGCGGAATCTAAATATCAAATAGAAGCCGTGGATTTTTGGGGGAACGTATCAAAAAAAATTACAGTATAGAAATATTGTAAAAAAATTTTGCCTATATTGAGAAAAATCTTTTTCAAGAACCTTAGAAAAACCTAAAAATGAAAGGATTAGCTTAAAGTGAAGAAAATAGTCAGGTTTATACCCAACGGAATTACAGTGCTAAGGATAATTATGTCCATTTTATTTGTATCAAATATTTTGGAGCAGTTTAAGCATGGACAGCAGAAAATTTTCAGCCTTATAGCCTTATTTTTTTGTATATGTGTATCAGATTTTATTGATGGGTACATTGCAAGAAAATTCAACTGCACTTCAACAGCAGGTGCCAAACTTGACATCTTTGCAGATTTGTTTTTCATAATTTCATCTTATGTAATTTTAGTGATTTTGAGAATATTGCCTTTATGGTTCCTAATATTTATGTGTCTCAAATTTGTAGAGTTTTTATGTACTTCAAATTTTATAAAGAGATATGATAAATTATCAATGCATCCATTCATTTTTGACAGACTGGGAAGAATTGCAGCAGTTATGATTTTTATTGTACCGGGTATAGCCTGTATATTTAATATTTTTACATATGATAACTCTGCATATATGGTAAATTTCTTATTGTATATTATGTTGATATTAGGACTATTGTCTTCATATTTGAGGATAAGAAAATGTTTTAAATTATTGTCTTGACAGCCAGTTTACAAAGTGATATATAAAGAATGTTTACTTGAAATACTACTGTTGACTGAAAGCTGATCATGTAATAAAATGTAAAAGTGGGCGGTATTTATTAAAAGCTGTACCAATATTATTTATATACATATATCTGCTTATATCATTTGAATAAGACAGTCAATAAAGGTCTCCCTGGTTTTGAATTAAACTTAGGAGTTTTGTATCACTTCTTAAATTTACAGGAAGAAAGGAGTGATTGGTTGATAATAGATTTGTTGGAGTAGAAAAATCAGGCTTTTTAAGTGAATATTTTGTCCCGGGTAACGTGGGTATTAAGGGCTATGATAGCAGAAACTACAAGTATGCATTAGAAGCTGAAGATACTAATGTGAAATTAGAGGGACTAATATTAAAAAATAGTGATACAACATTTATTAAAATTCTTGATGACATAATCTCAAGTATTTGGCAGAATATACAAAGATTTAATTCGAAAGATAAGGTTATATGTCACGTCAATAGCTTTTATCTTCAAAAATCTTTTCTAAATATAAACAATTTTGGTGTTTTCAGATATCAATTCATTCCATGTTTTAATTTTCTAATAAATATTTCACCTATAAAAAATTTAAAAAATTAAATAATATGTATTTTTTATTGAAAGCTTCTTTAAATAAGTGAAGTTGTATTAAAATTATGCTTTTTGGAGGAAAATAATGAAAACAGTAAAAACAATAAAAGAAGTCAGACAACAAGTCAGGGAATGGAAAAGAGAAGGATTATCAATAGGGCTTGTTCCTACAATGGGATGCCTTCATGAAGGACATAAAAGTCTCATAGACACAGCCGTGAAAGAAAATGATAGAGTAGTAGTCAGTGTTTTTGTCAATCCTATACAATTTGGACCTAACGAGGATTTTAAAACTTATCCAAGAGATATGGAACATGATAAAAAACTCTGTGAAAGTTCAGGAGCAAGTATAATATTTAATCCGGAGCCCTCAGAGATGTATTTTGAAAATAGATCTACCAACGTAGAAGTAGAGGGGTTAACGGAAGGATTATGCGGAGCCAAACGTCCAGGTCATTTCAGGGGAGTGTGTACTGTAGTTTCCAAACTATTCAATATAGTAACACCAGACAGAGCCTACTTCGGAGAAAAAGACGCACAACAATTAGCTGTAGTTAAAAGAATGGTGAGGGACTTAAATTTTGATGTACAGGTTGTAGGCTGTCCAATAATAAGAGAAGAGGATGGGTTGGCAAAAAGTTCAAGAAACACTTATCTTTCAAAGGAAGAAAGGCAGGCGTCCTTAGTGTTGAACAAAAGTTTAAAAAAAGCCAAAAAACTATTGGAAGATGGTGAAAAAGATGCATTGTTGGTTAAACGTGTAATTGAACAGGAAATAAACAAGCAGCCTTTAGCCAGGATAGATTATATTGAAATTGCAGATAGTGAATCATTGAGACCGGTTAAAAAAGCAGATGAATCTTTATTGATAGCTATAGCAGTATTCATAGGAAAAACCAGGCTGATAGATAATTTTACATTTAGAACGGGAGAAAAATAAAATGCGGATGACAAGACAAAAAATATCCGATTATGAATCAAACTAAAAGTTTGGGAGAGATTTATCATGGACTTTATGGAAAAACTGGGGAAAGTGTTAAACAGATATTTTTCAGTGTTAATCATAGCTGTTGCGGTCATAGGACTTCTGCAGCCGAAGACCTTTTTATGGATTGTACCTGATATCTCAGTGTTTTTAGGAGTTATAATGTTTGGAATGGGTATTACTTTAAAAAAGGAAGATTTCAAAGAAGTGTTTACTAGACCTAAAGATGTATTTATAGGTGTAGCAGCCCATTATTGTATAATGCCCTGTGTAGCATATATACTGTGTTTGATTTTAAAACTGCCTAAAGAGCTGGCAGTAGGAGTCATTCTTGTAGGGTGCTGTCCAAGCGGTACCGCATCAAATGTAATGTGCTATATAGGCAGAGGAGATCTTGCACTTTCTATTTGCATAGGTGCAGTTTCTACAATACTTGCTCCGTTTTTAATGCCTATTTTAATATTACTTTTGGCAGGTAAATGGATTTCAATACCGATAATGGGATTGTTTATGGAAATTGTTAAGATAGTCATAGTACCTATACTTTTAGGTGTTATAGTAAATTGTATATTTGGAGAAAAAACGCAAAAAGCTGTAAAAGCACTTCCAATTGTATCAACTATATGCATAGCTTTGCTGGTTGGAGGAGTAATAAGTGCTAATTCAAAAAAATTATTGACAACTGCTGCAATTGCAATTGGTGCTGTAATTCTCCACAATTTATTTGGTTTCCTGTTTGGATATTTAGCAGGAAAAGTGCTTGGTATGAATGAAACTAAAAGAAGAGCTGTATCATTTGAAGTGGGTATGCAGAATTCAGGATTAGGAGTGACATTGGCCATGAGCTTTTTCTCACCGGCAGCTGCAATACCGGCAGCAATATTTAGTGTATGGCACAATATATCCGGTTCTGCTCTTGCAGCTTTCTGGTCCAACAAAGAGATTGATGATAAAAAATCACAGGGTGTAATAATATAGGGTTTTCTCCCCTGTATAAAGCTAAAGCCAATGCTTGATAAAACTAAGCATTGGCTTATTATTTACGTTATTATAATATAAAAGACCAAGGTTGATTTATTCATAGTCAATTACAGATATTCAACTGCTGGTTGAATTTTTATAATATGTTAAACTAGAAATCCATAGGTGAATTTAAAGGATTAAGCTATAATGTATTTATAGAGCTCTATAATATAAAAATACTGGAGTGAGTGGATTATGGGGAAATTGCAGATAGATGAAATAATATCAAGGCTTAGAAAAGAAAGACAGATTACCCAGGAGCAGCTTGGAAAATATATAGGTGTTTCTACAGCAGCTGTTTCAAAATGGGAAATGGGAAATTCTTATCCTGATATTGAACTTCTTCCGGTACTTGCTTCTTTTTTTGGTGTTTCCATAGATAAGCTTTTAAATTACAGGATACAGTTGTCTGAGGAAGAAGTGATGGATATATTTAAAAAGTGTGAAGAACTTATGGCTGGAAAGGAGATGGAAAAAGGCATTGAACTTGGGAAAAAATATATAGAAAAGTATAGTTCAAGTTATTTTCTTAAATTCAGAATAGGATTTTTGTTCCATATGTATTCCTGGAGATGTAAAAACAGGGCAGCGTCAGATAAAATGGAAGATTATGCAAAAGGACTGTTTGAAGATATAGGGAAAAACTGCAGTGACAGAAATACAACTGAACTGGCGCTTTATGTGCTGAGCACTATATATTCATCAAGAGGTGAAGATGACAGGGCAGTGGAGGTGCTCAACAAAATAAATAAAAGTGAATACCAGGTTGACTTTATGCTGGCAAATATATATTTGAAAAAGGAGGGTACTGTAAATAGAGGGCGCAAAATTCTTCAGGGACAGCTCTGGAAGTATATTTTTTATATGAGCTCTGTTTTAATGTGCCTTGCAAAATCCTACTGTGAAGACAAGAATAATCTTAAATTAGTGGAAAAATACCTCAATACGGCAGTTGACATTAAAAGGGCGTTTTCACCTGAAGCCGAGGCTGTACTTGGACTTCATATAGAATATATGAATTTTGCAAATGTGTATTTAAAAATGGGAGAAAAGGAAAAGGCCTTGGGCATGCTTGAAAAATGGATAGAGTATATTGAGGTAAACAACCTGAACGAAAAAGAGAAAATTTCTTCTGTATGGTGTTTTGATGAGCTTTCGGGAAACAAGCCAGGGTTTACACTGGATATGTATGAAAATATGAGCAAGCTTCTTGAGGATGATATATTTGATCCTGTAAGGGAAGACGACAGATTCGTACAGATTTCAGATAGAGTGAATAATATGAAAAAACATAGGTGATTTTAAGAAGGGGAGATGCAGAAGTGAAATTAAAAGTTTTAGTGGATAATAATACATATATTGACCAATATTATTATGGTGAACCTGCTGTTTCATATTATATTGAAGACGAGGATACTATATTGTTATTTGATGTAGGTTATTCTGATATATTTCTCAGAAATTCCGCTTCATTAGGTGTAGATTTAGAAAAAGTAAGTGTTATTATTATTTCACATGGCCATAATGACCACACTGGAGGGTTAAAATATTATTTTGAGCATCAGTATAAAAACAATATAAACATTATCGCACATCCAGATGCCTTTACAGAAAAATTTGAAGGAAATTTGAAAATCTGTTCTCCCATTTTACAGGGGGAACTAGAAAAAAAGTGCAATTTAATACTTTCAAGAAAACCTAAAAAAGTCAGTGAACACATAACTTTTTTAGGGGAAATACCGCAGACAAATAATTTTGAAAGAAGAAGACCTATTGGAAAACAAAATGTTGATGGAATTTTGGTTGAGGATTATCTGATGGATGATACAGCACTTGCATATAAAAGTAAAAATGGTATTTATATTATTACTGGATGTTCTCATAGTGGAATATGCAATATAATAGAATATGCAAAGAAAATATGTAAAGATAATAGAGTATTGGGAGTTATAGGTGGGTTTCACTTATTTGAAATAGATGAGCAGGTTAATAAGACTGTTAATTATTTAAGACGAAACAACATAAAAGAGTTATATCCATGTCACTGTACATCCTTTGTCGTTAAAGCGGAGATAAATAAATTTTTACCTGTGAAAGAAGTTGGAGTAGGGTTGGAAGTGAATTGGTAAAACTATTTGAATTGATTATTTCATAAAAAAAGTAAAAATAATTTAAAACTCTATATAAAGTTTAAGGCTGTATGGAATAGTGAAAAGCTATTCCAATTATTTTTGCTTAAATGAAGAACCAAAAGTGAACTTAACTTATCTAATATGTAAATATAAAATATGATCATATTTTAAGATGGAGGCTAAGATGGGATATATAGACTTAACAAAATTGGCTAAGAGGGCTAAGAAAGGTGACAAGGAAGCTTTTGGCAGACTTATAAAGATCTGATAATACAAAGACTGTAGTTACAGAGGTTTTTCCTGTAACCGGCGGAGATATAGTTCCCGATAAATTTGATTTCAACATGAATTTTGCCAGAGATGATAATTTAAAAGGAAACTGGAATTTTAGAATTCCATTAGTAAAACAGAAAATACAGGATAAGGTTGATATTTTCAGATTAAATAAGGATATAAAAAAAGGCTTTAATTCAGTTATATGTATAGGTAATTATGATGAAATGTACGAAGAAATTGGACAGATAAATTTAAAGAAATAAATAGAAAGTTTAAATTTATTTATGATGAACAGTGCTAAAAAATAGTGAAATTTAAATTGAGTTAACCTCTGTTATTAAAATTTATAAGTACATAGCTGTGTTGGAAAATTCAACATGGTTATGTATTTATTTTTATGTAGATTATATTTAGGGCATGTATTTTTTACCTCAAAGGCATAGCTCATATAATATGTTTTCCAAGGATTTTCCTCTGTTAGTGGGTAGATATTCAACTTTAGGCGGAATTGTTGTATAGGGAATTCTTTCAATAAGGTTATCCATCTCCAATTTTTTTAATTCCTGTGATAATATTTTATTACATATGTTCGGAATAGATTTTTTCAGTTGACCGTATTTGATTGGTTGTTCTTTTAATATATGTCATAATATTATTGCTCTCCATTTGCTCCCAATGACGGTCATTGTAAATCCTATTATAAGTACCCATATTTTTTGTGTTTAATAGTGAACATATTATACAACGAGTATAAGTGGATAATTATTAAACAATATTTTAAAGCACTATATTATTGATATGTTATCATTTACAATATATATATTTTGATAAATTAATAAATTTTCCTATTGCCTTTTTTAAAAAGTTGTGTTATTTTTTTATAAAATTAAAAAGCACTATTGGTTATACCAAAATTTATAAGCGAGGAGATATGTAAAATGAGACAGGTAGCTATTTATGGAAAAGGTGGAATTGGAAAATCCACTACAACGCAAAATCTTACTTCAGGGTTAGCAGAAATGGGAAAGCACATAATGGTAGTAGGTTGTGATCCTAAAGCGGATTCAACTAGATTGCTTTTAGGTGGACTGGCTCAGAAGACGGTTTTGGATACTCTGAGAGAAGAAGGCGAGGATGTAGATCTGGATTCAATATTGAAAAATGGATTTGGAAACATAAAATGCGTTGAATCCGGTGGACCGGAACCTGGAGTCGGCTGTGCCGGAAGAGGTATTATAACTTCAATTAATATGTTGGAGCAGCTGGGAGCTTATACGGATGATTTGGACTATGTTTTCTATGATGTACTGGGTGATGTTGTCTGTGGTGGATTTGCAATGCCTATACGTGAAGGAAAGGCTCAGGAAATATATATAGTGGCCAGCGGTGAAATGATGGCCATGTATGCGGCAAACAACATATCAAAAGGTATAAGCAAATTTGCAAACGCAGGTGGAGTCAGACTGGGAGGTATAATATGCAACAGCAGAAAGGTTGCCAATGAGAGAGAACTTCTTGATTCATTTGCTAAAAAATTAGGAAGCCAGTTGATATATTTCGTACCGAGAAGTCCGGAGGTTACAAAAGCAGAGATAAACAAGCAGACTGTTATACAGTATGATCCAAAAGCCAAGCAGGCGGATGAATACAGAGCGCTTGCCCAGGCTATAGATGGAAATGACATGTTTGTAATACCAAAACCGATGGCTCAGGATGAGCTGGAAGCCATAATGATGGAACACGGTCTTATGGATTGAGGTCATAATATGAAAGTACAGTTTATAGAGAATAAAATAATAAAGTGTATCCCTAAATTTTGAGGTGATTTGAGGGATACACCCAAAAAAGTACCAGAATCGACTAAATTCTAATACAATGTAAGTTTAACACAAAAAAGGGGAGTGTTCAATAATGTTAATGGTAAAAGCTATTATAAGGCCGGAAAAAGCTTCAATTGTACTTTCGGAATTATGTGATGCTGGTTTCCCGGCAGTGACCAAGTTTGATGTGGCAGGCAGGGGTAAACAGAGAGGAGTAAAAGTCGGAGAAATATTTTACGATGAAATACCTAAACAGATGCTGCTGATAGTGATAAAAGATGAGGACAAGGATGATATTATAAGCATAATCACTAAAAATGCGAAAACTGGAACCAAAGGAGCCTTTGGAGATGGAAAGATATTTGTAACTCCTGTAGAAGAGGCCTATACAATAAGTTCAAATACAAAGGAATTATAGGGGGAAAGCAGCATGAAAGAGATTATGGCGATTATCAGAATGGATATGGTAGGCAGGACAAAAGATGCTCTTGCCAAAATTGGTTTTCCTTCTATTACATGCAAAAAGGTGCTTGGCAGGGGAAGGAAAAAAGTTGATTTTTCTATGATCCAGGATTTTATCAGTGAAAAAGATATACTGGAAGCATCGGGCAGGAAGATTGCAGAACAGATATCTGAAACCCACAGGCTTATTTCTAAAAGATTGGTAATTATATTGGCAAAAGACGAAGATGTAAAAAAAGTTGTGGATACTATAATAGAGGTTAATAGAACGGGAAATCCCGGAGATGGAAAAATATTTGTAACAAAAGTGACAGACATAGTTAGAATAAGGACAGAAGAAGCAGGAGATGCGGCTATTTAATTTTTGTGAAAGGATGGGATTTTATGAGAAAAAAATTAGATAAAGTGGTAAATGAGGTTTTGGAACCATATCCGGCTAAAACCTACAAAAAGAGAAAAGAGCATATTGTCATAAAGACAGAAGAATCCCCAAATCCGGTCATTACAGCTAATGTAAGGACTATACCAGGGGTGATTACAGCCAGAGGATGCTGCTATGCCGGCTGTAAGGGTGTTGTCATGGGACCTATAAAGGATATGGTACACATAACCCATGGACCTATAGGGTGCTGTTTTTATACCTGGGGCGGAAGAAGATTCAAGTCAAAAGCTGAAGAAGGTGGACAAAATTTTAATGAATATGTTTTTTCTACCGATATGGAGGAAAAAAATATAGTCTTTGGCGGAGTTGACAAATTAAAAAATGCAATAAAGGAAGCAGTTGAAATTTTTCATCCCAAGGCCATAGGTGTATATGCAACATGTCCTGTTGGACTTATAGGTGATGATATAAATGCAGTAGCACGGGAAGCCTCGAAACTCTATGGAATTGATGTTCTTGCCTTTAACTGTGAAGGTTATAAAGGTGTAACACAATCTGCAGGTCACCATATAGCAAACAATACGGTTATGAGTGAAATAATAGGAAAAGGAAACGGCCAGCATAAAAAGTATTCAGTAAATATACTGGGAGAATACAATATAGGCGGGGATTCCTGGGAAATTGAAAGAATTCTTGAGAAAATAGGCTATAATGTGATTACAGCTCTTACAGGAGATGCAAGTTATGAGCACATTCAAAATGCCAATCTTGCAGATGTGAATCTGGTGCAGTGTTATAGATCAATCAACTATATAGCAGGTATGATGCAGACCAAGTATGGTATACCATGGATCAAATGCAATTTTATAGGCATAAAGGGAACAATTGATACCCTGAGGGAGCTGGCAAAAGTCTTTGATGATCCATATCTGTATAAAAAAACAGAAGAGGTCATTGCAGAAGAACTTGCTGAAATTGAAACAGACATAGATTACTATAAAGAGAGATTAAAAGGCAAGTTGGCTTGTTTATATGTAGGTGGCTCAAGAGCCCAGACGTATCAGGTACTGCTAAAGGATCTTGGTGTAAAAACCATTCTTGCAGGCCATGAGTTCGGACATCGTGACGATTATGAAGGAAGTGAAGTTATTCCAACTATAAAAGTTGATGCGGACAGCAAGAATATTCCTGAAATAACTGTAGAGCCGGATAAAGAAAAATATCGTGTTATAGTACCAAAGGAAAGAGCAGAAGCTCTTAGAAAAGAAGGTGTGCCGGTATCCTATTACGGCGGATTGGAAAAGGAAATGGATAATGATACGGTGATAATAGACGATTTAAATGCCCACGAAATGGAAAAATTCATAAGAGAACTCCATCCTGATATGTTTCTGACAGGAATAAAGGAGAAGTATGTAATTGAAAAAATGGGAGTGTTGTCAAGGCAGCTTCACTCCTATGACTATACAGGACCTTATGCAGGATTTAAAGGTGCAGTTGTATTTGCCAGAGAACTGGCAAGGGGAGTTTATACTCCGGCATGGAAGTATTTGACTCCGCCCTGGAAAAAACAACCTTTAATAGAGGGAAAATTGTCGGATGAAGCAGCAGTTTCAGGAGGTGAAAAATAATGTTAGATGCAACACCAAAACAATTAGTAAAAAGAAAAGCTTTGAGAATAAATCCAGCCAAAACCTGCCAGCCAGTGGGAGCAATGTATGCAGCCCTTGGAATTCACAATTGCCTGCCGCACAGCCACGGTTCCCAGGGATGCTGTTCTTATCACAGGACGGTGCTTTCAAGACATTTCAAAGAGCCGGCATTGGCTTCCTCGAGTTCATTTACTGAAGGTGCCTGTGTGTTTGGCGGTGGTTCAAATGTAAAGACAGCTGTTAAGAATATATTTGCAATGTACAATCCAGATATAATAGCCATCCACACCACATGTCTTTCTGAAACCATAGGAGATGATCTTCCTACTTATATAAGGGACATGGAAATACCGGAAGGAAAGCTGGTTATTCATACAAATACGCCAAGTTACGTGGGATCACATGTCACCGGATTTTCAAACATGGTAAGAAGTATGGTGCAGTATCTTTCGGTAAACAGTGGAAAGAAAAATGGGAAATTTAATATAATTCCTGGCTTTGTAGGACCTGCTGACATGAAAGAGATGAAAAGAATATTCAGACTTATGGATATCCCATATATAATATTTCCTGATACCAATGGAGTGCTTGATGCACCAAATACAGGCGACTATAAAGTATTTCCTGAAGGCGGTACCAGGGTTAAAGATATAATAGATGCTGGAAATTCGGATATGACTATAGCTTTTGGGAGCTATTCTTCAGAAGATGCAGCCAAGAAATTGGAGACTAAATGCAAAGTTCCCTTCAAAACATTAGAGGTTCCCATTGGAATTGATGCAATGGATGATTTGATTATGACATTAGCTAAAATTACGGGAAAGCCTGTGTCTGAAGAAATTGAGGAAGAAAGAGGTCAGCTTCTTGATTTAATCCTTGACTGTGCTCAATACTTCAACGGTAAAAAGGCAGCTGTAGTTGGAGATCCAGATGTTGTAATTCCACTAGTTCAATTTTTAATAACCCTGGGAATGACCCCCAAATATGTAATAACAGGTACTCCTGGAGCATTATTTGAGAAAAAGATCAAAGCCATTATGGATGAAGCCGGTATAGAGGGAATTGTAAAAGCTAATAGTGATTTCTTTGAGATGCATCAGCTTATAAAAAATGAAGGCGTGGATCTTTTGATATCCAATACCTATGGAAAATTTATTGCCAGAGCAGAAGACATTCCGTTTGTCAGATTTGGATTTCCTGTAATGGACAGGTATGGACATCAGTACACTCCTAAAGTGGGCTACTCCGGTGCCATAGATTTGGTAAGGAGAATGTGTGATGCAATGCTCGACAAGGATGACAGAGAGTGTAAAGAGGAGGATTTTGAAGTAGTACGATAAATCATATGAATTAAAGACTGGTTTGGATTCAGGCATCACCTTGAATCCAAACTTGATATTATAAGTACTTTTTATTTAATGGAGGGGATCTTTATGGAAAATATTCAGTTGAGATTGGAAGCCGAGAAAGCTGAAATTATAGAAGATAGAAGAGAATTTGTATGTTACAACTCCAAAAATAAGAATTCAAAGATCAGATGCGAAGAAAACAGTGTTTCCGGTGCAGTTAGCCAGAGAGCCTGTGTGTACTGTGGCGCAAGAGTAGTACTAAATCCTATAACAGATGCCTTCCATTTAATACATGGACCAATAGGGTGCGCAGCTTATACCTGGGATTTGAGGGGCAGCCTGTCTAGCGGTTCGGAATTGTTCAGAAACAGTTTTTCAACGGATTTAAGTGAGACGGATGTTATATTTGGAGGAGAAAAAAAGCTGAGGGAAGCTGTTGATGAGATTGTTAAAAAATTTCATCCCAAGGTTATTTTCATATATGCCACCTGCATAGTGGGAGTTATAGGTGATGATATAGATGCAGTCTGTAGAAGTGCTGAAGAAAAATATGGAATAAGGGTAATACCTGTAAAGTCACCAGGATTTTCAGGAAATAAATCCACAGGTTACAGAGCTGCCTGTAATGCCATATTGAAGCTCATAGGAGATAAAAAAAGTGATAAGAAAGTGAGTGGAATAAACTATCTTGGGGATTTCAATCTGGCAGGAGAAGTCTGGGTAGTGGAAAATTATTTAAAGAGAATAGGCATTGATATTGTTTCAAAACTTACAGGTGATGGAAAAGTTGACGAAATAGTCAGGGCACCCGAGGCAAAGCTCAATATAGTTCAATGTGCCGGTTCCATGGGATATCTGGCCAAGCAGATGGAGGAATTATATGGTATTCCATTTATAAAAACAAGCTTCGTGGGAATTCAAGATACTGAAAATTCACTGCTTCAGGTTGCAAATATTGTGGGAGATGAGGAAACTGTAGAAAGAACTCGGGAACTTATAAAGGCTGAAAGTGAAAAAATACAGCCGGAGCTTGATTATTACAGGGGCAGACTTAAGGGTAAGAAAGCAGCTATATATGTAGGCGGAGGTTATAAGGCCATATCTCTTATAAAGCAGTTCAGGGATCTGGGAATGGAAACTGTAATGGTGGGAACACAGACTGGAAAACCTGAGGACTATGAAATAATAAGGCAGATTACAAAAGATGGAACAGTAATACTTGATGATGCAAATCCCTATGAACTTGAGAAATTCATGGTGGAAAAAGGAGCAGATGTACTTGTGGGCGGCGTCAAGGAAAGGCCTCTTGCATATAAGCTGGGAGTTGCATTTTGCGATCATAATCATGAGAGAAAGCACATACTTGGGGGATTTCAGGGTGCTGTAAATTTTGCAAAAGAGATAGATTTAACTGTAAACAGCCCTGTTTGGGACTATGTATAAAAAATTTGAGGAGATGATTGGAATGGGTAATAAAAAACTGGTCAATGTGGATGTAAATCCGTGTAAAATGTGCATGCCCATGGGAGGAGTAATGGCCTTCAAGGGAATAGAAAACAACATGGTTATTTTACATGGCTCTCAAGGCTGTAGTACTTATATAAGAAGACATATGGCAACTCATTATAATGAACCTGTTGATATAGCATCATCTGCTCTTACCGAACAAGGCACTGTGTACGGAGGTACAAAAAACCTTAAAAAAGGTCTTAGAAATATGATTAAGATGTACGAGCCCACTACTATTGGTGTAATGACAACCTGTCTTGCGGAGACTATAGGAGAAGATACCAAAAGAATTGTAGAAGAATTTTACGAGGAAGAAAAGGATAATGAAAAGATAAAGCATATAAAGATAATAACTGCTTCAACTCCGGGGTATGGAGCAACCCAGGCCGAGGGATACTATAGGGCGCTGAGAAGTATTGTGGAACAGGTCTGTGAGAAATCTGAAAGTACAGGTAAATTGAATATAATATGCGCCAACCTGAATCCGGGAGATGTGAGAAATATAAAGAGAATACTTGATGATTTCAAGATAGGATATACCATTTTACCAGATGTATCGAATACCCTTGATTCCGCACATAATGACAAATACAGGAGGATACCCAAGGGCGGCACAAAAATAGAGGATATTAAAAAAATGCCTGGAGCAGCAGCCACCATTGAAATGGGAATTACCGTATCCGATGAAAAGTCTCCAGGAATGTATTTGCAGAATAAGTACGATGTACCTCTTTATAAATGCCCTATTCCCATTGGCTTTAGAAATACGAACCAGTTTATTGATCTGGTAGCGAAGTTGACTGGAGTTCATATTCCGGAGGAATATGTAGTTCAGAGAGGAAGATATCTGGATGCCATGATTGACAACCATAAGTATACAGGGGAAGCCCTGGTGATGCTGTATGGCGAGCCGGAGCTTGTATATGCAGTTGCCAGACTCTGTCTTGAAAATGGGATACTTATAAAGATGGCTGCAATGGGATCTAAAAATCCTGAACTTCGCCGCAGACTCAAGGAGGAACTTAAAGTTCAAAAGGAAGATTCCATAGTTTTGGATGATACGGATTTTGGCACCATGGAAAGTTATGCAGAAAAGCTGAAAATCAATTTGATGCTTGGAAATTCCGATGGAAGGAGGATGGCAGGAAAACTGAAGCTGAAATTGATAAGGATAGGATTTCCCATACATGACAGGGTTGGCGGTCAGAGACAGGTTATAACCGGATACACGGGTTCTTCGTTTTTAATAGATTCTGTGGCAAATGCAGTTCTGGAGCATACTCAAAATACTTATAGGGAAAAGGCATATAATGATTTTTATGCACCTATGGCAAAAATGGAGAAAGAAGAAAAATCAGCTGGTGATAAAACCTGCACTCATCCATGTTTTGGAGACAACGCACATAAATTTGCCAGAATGCACATACCTGTTGCACCTAAATGCAATATAAGCTGTAATTACTGCAGCAGAAAATATGACTGTGTAAACGAAAGCAGACCGGGGGTTACAAGCGGGGTGCTTAGTCCTGAGGAAGTCCTTCAAAAATTCAAGGCGGTGAAAAGCAAGATGAAAAACCTGACTGTGGTGGGAATAGCAGGACCTGGAGATGCTCTGGCAAACTTTGATGAAGTGAAAAAATCTCTTGAACTCATAAGACAGTATTCCACTGAAACAACTTTCTGTCTTTCAACCAACGGGCTTATGCTTCCTTTCTATGCAAATCAGCTGATAGAGCTTGGAGTGTCGCATGTTACAGTTACGATAAATGCTGTAGACAAGAAAATAGGGGCAAAAATATACAGGGAAGTCAATTATTTAGGACATAAATATACAGGGGAAGAGGGAGCTGAAATACTTTTAAACAACCAGCTCGCAGGGCTCAAGTATCTCTGCTCGAAAGGCATAGTATGCAAAGTAAATACAGTTATGCTCAAGGGTATAAATGACAATCACATAGTGGAAGTTATAAAAAAGGCAAAAGAGTGCGGGGCATATATGACAAATATAATGCAAATGATACCTGTACAGGGAAGCAGATTTGAAGATCTGCCGCTGGTTTCAAATGTGGAATTGAATGAAATGAGAAAAAAATGTGAAGTTGATATAAAGCAGATGTATCACTGCAGGCAGTGCAGGGCAGATGCCATAGGAACTCTGTCGGAGGATCACTCTATAGATTTTAGGAATATAGGCTGCGAAGGCTGCATAAGCAGGTGCTCCGGTAAAGTAGAAAAAAATGAGACTGAAGAAACTGCCCCTGAGGGTGGAAAATATAAGTTTGCAATTTCTTCTAAATCGGGCATTAACATAGATCAGCATTTTGGGCATGCTAACGAATTTTATATATATTCCTATGACCAGGGCAGCATAAGACTTCTGGAAAAAAGAAATGTAGATAAGTATTGTATGGGAATTTATGATTGTTTGGATCAGGAAGATAAAATGTCTAAAATAATGAGGACTATAGGTGACTGTGATGGAGTAATCGTGCTGAGAATTGGAGATGATCCCAGAGAAAAGCTGGAGGCGAAGAATATAAAGGTTATGGAGATGTATGATTCCATAAACAGGGCGGTGGTAAAAGCTGCAAAGGAACTTGAAAAAGCTGCCGAACCTGAAATTTTGTCTATTACTGAGATTGATAACTGATAATTTTCAACTGTGAATTGTGAATTGAATGAGGGGGTGTATAAAATGTCCATTGTAATAGACAAACATAGAAAGATCATTATAGACAGAACATTGCCTGAAATTGTGAAAGCAAATAGAAACATTGATCTAAAACTGACAGCCGAATTTCTTGCGCTTATTAAAGATCTGGGAGTGGATTTTATAGAAATAAACCAGGAAGTGGTTGAAAAAATCACGGAACTGCCAGAAGGACTCAAATATATATGCAGATTTGAAAATGCATTTGACGCACAAAAATTTAAATATGTCATTTTAAATTATAAAAAGCTGAGATATTTGGATGAAAATTCTCTGGAAAAATTAAAAGACAAGAAAATAATGCTTGAAGTCAGTATCAGGGATTTAGATAAAATTGCTATGGAGGAATCTGATAAGATATTCAACAGCATGGATGTGGTGTGTATTAGAGTAAAAGATGTGGTAAAATACAATTTATCAGGCTGGAGTAGATTTATAGAAGGTATAAAGGACAGATTTTCTGTCTATGTTGATTTTTGTGCAAGCAATAAATATTATATGGCCACTTCTGTCAGTCTGGAAGCCTGTGTCGACGGAGCGGACTCTGTATCTACAGCTTTTAATGGACAAATTTACAATATGGCACCCCTGGAGGAAGTTGTTTTAGCCCTTAAAATCATAAAAAATGGAGAGCTTCACGGTAATTTAAAATTACTGGCAAAAGCGGTGGGAGTTTATGAAAAACTTACAGATAAAAAAGTATCCCCCATGAAAGCTGTAATAGGAAAAGATATTTTTAAATACGAATCGGGAATTCATGTGGATGGAATAGAAAAAAATCCTCGAAATTACGAACCTTACAATCCCTGTGATATAGGTGGAACGAGAACCATGTATATAGGCAAACATTCGGGTAAAAAGGCTGTCATGGTCAAATTGAAAGAACTCAATGTGGACTATGAGGGTGTGAATATTGAAAAATTTTTGGATAAAATAAGAAAAGTGAGTACTGAACTCAAGAGAAATATTTTGGATGATGAATTGCTCAAAATGTTCAACGACTTTAAAAAATCAGCTTGAAGTAGAGCTTATCTGAAAGAAGGTGTGATTGTGGATGTAAAGATAGTTGATACTACTTTAAGAGACGGCGAGCAAAAAGCTGGTATAGCTTTTGGAGTAAATGAAAAAGTGAGAATTGCAAAACTTATCGATGACATGGGAATTTATCAAATAGAAGCGGGCTGTCCGGCTATGGGTGGATATGAGAAGGAAAGCATTAAAAGAATTGCAGGTTTGGGATTAAAAAGCAGGATATCTTCATGGAACAGGGCAAATATCAAGGATATAGATGCATCCATAGATTGCAATGTTGATATAATTCATATATCTATTCCGACATCTGATCTGCAGATTAGTTCAAAACTGGGAAAAGATAAGAAATGGGTTTTGGACAGAGTAAAAAGGTGTGCTGCCTATGCCCTTGACAGAGGCTTTGAAGTCACCATAGGGATGGAGGATGCCAGCAGATCGGATATAAATTTTTTAATTGAATTCTGTAGTGCTGTTTCTGAAATGGGAATTAAAAGGGTGAGATATTCAGACACAGTTGGAATATCTTATCCCAGGAGGGTATTCTACAGTGTAAAAAAATTGATGCAGGAAGTACCTGTGGAAATTGAAATACACGCCCATGATGATTTTGGGATGGCTCTTTCAAATTCTCTCGGAGCAGCTGAGGCGGGGGCTAAATTTGTGGACTGTACTATATCCGGAATAGGTGAAAGAGCTGGGAACTGTGATTTTCTGAAATTTATGCAGGTGTTGAATGTAATTGTTGGTATGTCAAGAGCGCCTCTATAAAAGGCGTTCTTTTTATGGATATTTTTTATTCATAAAGGCAGTCATCATACATTATAAAAAATTTTATACAAGTAAGCCATACTAGATCATAATCATTACATTTGATGCTTTGATCACTGCCGTGGCTTCAGATCCTACTTTAAGTCCCAAGTTTTTTATTGCATCCATAGTTATGATGGAGCATATCTTGTTCCCATTTCCTATATCTAGTATTACCTCACCATTTACAGCTCCCTCCTTGATTTCAATTATTTTTCCCTTTAGTTGATTTCTCGCACTAATTTTCATGATTATATCTGTTCCTCCTTTGTGTTTATTTTATATATAAGTTTTTCTTATTAGAGTCTAATTATACTATAATTTAGAAAAATTTCATAACAGATATTTTATCAAAGAAACCATTAATAAGCTAGTATTTTGACGGATTTCGATTGTAAATACAGCCTAAGATATTATATGCTTGAAATATGTGCATAAACTAAATTTAGTAAAAAACTTTTATTTTCAGTACTTTATAGTATACTTAAATCAGGAGAGTTGAAAAAATTCATCTATATAATATAGGAGATAGCAGATGATCACGGGTGAATTGAAGAATAAAATAGATAGAATATGGGAGATATTCTGGACCGGAGGTATTACAAATCCGCTGGAGGTAATAGAGCAGTTTACATATCTTCTGTTTATAAAAGATCTAGATGATAATGAAACTTTAAATGAGAGCAATACTGAGCTTACTGCAGCCAAATTAAAAAAAACATTTCCGGAAAGTAAACAATATTTGAGGTGGAGTAGATTTAAGAATGAAGAAGCAGGGCAGCTGTACAAAATAGTGTCTGAAGGGGTTTTTCCTTTTATAAAAAACGTTTATGGAAATAGAAGCTCTGCATATTCAAAGTACATGTCAGATGCCATTTTCAAGATACCTACAGATCTTATGTTGTCTAAGATAGTTGATGCCATAGACAAACTTGATTTAGGCGTTGGAGATGTAGAGGGAGATCTCTATGAGTATCTGCTTTCTAAAGTTTCCACTTCAGGTACCAATGGTCAGTTCAGAACCCCAAGGCATATAATAAAGATGATAACTGAGTTGATGAAACCTACGCCAGAAGACATTATAGTTGACCCTGCAATGGGTACTGCAGGTTTTCTAGTTGGAGCAGAGGAATATTTGAGGAATAATTACAGTGATTTATTTTCAATATCCAGGCTAAAAGATCACTTTGACAACAAGATGTTCAATGGATTTGACATTGATAGAACTATGCTTAGAATTGGTGCCATGAATATGATGCTTCATGGAGTTGACATTCCAAATATTGAATATAGGGACTCTCTTTCTAAAAAAAACAGAGACATCGGAAAATATACGCTTGTTATGACAAATCCTCCTTTCAAGGGAAGCCTCGATTATCAGGCGGTTTCTGGAGATCTTTTAAAAATTACTAAAACTAAGAAGACGGAGCTTTTGTTTCTGGCACTTTTTTTGAGAATATTAAAGATTGGGGGAAGGTGTGCTTCTATTGTGCCAGAAGGGGTGCTGTTTGGATCTACCAAAGGTCACAAGGAGGTAAGAAAAGAAATAATAGATAACAACAAGCTGAAAGCTGTTATAAGTATGCCAAGTGGAGTTTTCAAACCTTATGCAGGAGTATCCACAGCGGTTCTTATATTTATAAAAACGGGCAGCGGTGGAACAGACAAGGTATGGTTTTATGATATGAAGTCAGATGGATTTTCGCTGGATGACAAGAGAAGACCTGTGGCAAACAACGATATACCTGATATAATAGCAAGATTCAACAACTTAGAAGGTGAAACGGATAGAAAGAGAACTGACCAGAGTTTTTTTGTGCCTGTATATGAAATAAGAGAAAATGATTATGATCTTTCTATAAACAGGTATAGGGAAGTAGAATATAAGGAAGTTCATTACGATGAGCCTAAAGTTATTCTTGACAGAGTAAAGAGACTTGAAAAAGAGATATCAGATGGTATAGATGAATTGAGTAAAATGATTGATTGATTATATTATAATCTTAAATTGTGGTGATATGGGGGGATAATAGTGAATAGACAGGATTTAATAAAAGCCGCAGAGGATTTTGTTGAGAACTCAAAGTACAATTATATAGGTAAGAAAGAAGCTATTTCAGAAGATGTCATAGGGATGAAAATTTTCGAGAAACCGATCTTGGTATTTGGATCTGCCAGTGACGAGTATTTTTTACTGTTGAAGAAACCGTATGCAGTTGGAAAACATTTTATGGCACCGAAAGAATGGCTTCCAAACTCTAAGACTGTTATATCCTTTTTTCTGCCTTTTAGTGAAACAGTCAGGAAGGGAAATAAAAGGGACATGTTGTGGCCTTCTAGAGAGTGGCTTCATGGGCGTATTGAAGGCCAAAATTTTTTAAATAAACTTTGCAATCATTTGAAATCAAAATTAATGGAAGAAGGATATGATAGTGTAGTACCTTCCTTGGATGAAAGGTTTTGGTCAGTGAAATTTGAAGGTAGTCCACTACATCCTGAATTGTCCTTTACAAGCAACTGGTCTGAGAGGCATGTAGGTTTTGTATGCGGTCTTGGATCATTTGGACTTTCAAGGGGGCTTATAACGCAAAAGGGCATAGCCGGAAGAATTGGAAGCATTGTTACAGAATTATATTTATCTCCTGATGAGAGAAAATACAAGGACATATATGAATACTGCATAATGTGCGGTAAATGTGCTGAGAATTGCCCCTCCAGGACCATATCCGTAGAAAGAGGAAAAGATCATATTGTCTGTGCCAGATTTTTAGATGAAACATCTGAAAAATATAAGCCCAGGTATGGATGTGGAAAATGCCAGGTTGAAGTACCCTGTGAATTTAAAATACCTAGGGGAAGTTACTAGGTCAAGTGATTTCTAGGTTCAGATGCAGTCTGCTAGTGAGAAATGCTTTTTTTCATCTGAACCTCATTCGAAGCTCTGAAGAAAAATACTAGGTATAAAAATATGTTGAAAAAATTAAAGAAAAATTTTGGCTTATAGAATAAACCTTCATCATTTTAGCTAAAATATATGTATGTTGAAATAATTATGAAGGGAAGTTTTATAACTATGGATAATAATTTACTGGAAAAGTTCAAGAATAAATTGAAATCACAAAGAAGGGAAGCAGAGGATCTATTGATACAGATGGAAAGGAATGACACTATAAAGTCCAATGAAGAATTTTCTTCTGAATTGTCTGCTTATGACAATCACCCTGCAGATAGTGCCAGCAGCCTGTACGATAAAGAGAGAGGATTGGCTTTTCAAAAAAATGAGGAAATTATTATAGGGAAGATAGACAGTGCGTTGAAGAATATGGAAGACGGTACCTATGGAATGTGTAAAAAATGCGGCAAAGAGATAGAAAAGGAACGTTTGGAATATGTTCCCTATGCAGAATACTGTGTTCACTGTCAAAAAAATATGGACAATTTAAAGCCTGTAGAAACAAAAAATAGACCTCCGGAAGAAGATGTACTTGAAGATGTCATGGAGGACGGATATGATAGGCATACTGAATTTGATGCGGAGGACAGCTATCAGGCAGTTGGAAAATTTAATAAAAGGAAAAATATAGCAGAGGAATACAGGGATGAAGATGAGGAATATGTGGAACCAGTGGAGTCAATAAGCAATGACCAATATAAAAATCAACTTCCTTAATGTATATTGAATGACTTGAAGTTATGCTTAAAATATTGATATTGAATAGTTGGAGGTGTTAATTATATTAAATTTTTTGAGAGGAGAGGGAATTGATGAAAAATTAATTTCTGAAATAGAGTGTTACCGAAATTTTTATAAGGTGAATCCTGATATAAAATACAGAATACCCAAACCTAAATACAATTATTACGGGAAAGAAATTTGGGAGGAGGCAATTACAGCTGTTCTCTGTGGAGAGAATCTTCTTTTAGTTGGTCCTAAGGCAAGTGGAAAAAATGTTTTTGCAGAAAACCTGGCAGCTGCTTTTGGGAGGCCCATCTGGGATATTTCTTTTCATGTCAATACGGATTTTTCATCTCTTGTGGGAGCTGATACATTTAAAAATGGACAAGTCATTTTTAGAAAAGGTCCAATTTATGAATGTGCCACATTGGGAGGCTTCGGAGTTCTTGATGAGATCAATATGGCGAGGAATGAATCCATTGCACTTCTTCATGCTATCCTGGATTTTCGAAGAATTATTGACATACCAGGTTATGACAGAATCCCTCTGGAAGATGCTGCCAGATTCATTGCTACGATGAATTATGGATATGCAGGTACTAGAGAACTTAATGAAGCTCTGGTTTCGCGTTTTATGGTTATTGAAATGCCAACAATTTCTTCCAAGAATCTTATGAAGCTGCTTAAGCGAGAATTTCCTAATATGAAAGATAAATATCTTGAACAATTTATAGGTCTGTTTAAGGATCTTCAAAAGAAAAGTGAAAGCTCGGAGATCTCTACGAAATCCGTAGATCTAAGGGGGCTTATTTCTTCTATTCATCTTATAGACAAGGGCTTGAAAGCATCTGAGGCTTTGAAAATGGGCATTACAAATAAATCTTTTGATGGCTTTGAAAGAGAGATTATAGAAGACGTTATTCGCCTGAGAATACCAGAAAGGGCGGAAAGGAGTGAAATTTTTACAGATTAACTATGCAGGAACAAAATGATGAGATAAAAAGAGCCAATAATATTATATGGAATGCTTCGTCTGATTACTCCTTCAATTCAAAAATAAAGGCATATGATAAAAATGGAAAAGCTGATCTTTACTTGAATTATATTATAGGAGCTGTTCATAAATACTATGACTATTCACTTTTAGAGGGATTTTTTAACTATTTAAAAAAAGACACTAACTGTGAATTATTGAAAGAGTTGACATGGATAGCTTTAGAAAATTGTACTTATAAAAAAGCAAAAAATGAACGACTAGTTCTTGAAAATCTGCGGCGTGATTATTCAAAAAAATTTCTTGACGGGTGTAATCCAGATTTGTCTTTTGACATTATAGATCAGATCAAGATAGCTCATTTTGAAAGAGCGTTGGGTGAAAAACCTAATACAACAAATCTAGCACTTACCATTTTAAATGATTTAGAGTTTGATGAACATATGAATACAAAGCAGATTATATCTCGTATGAAGGAGATTATAAAAGTTTATTTTCAATATGGACCCCGCTTTTTATCAAAAAATATACTTCCAACATCACATAAGGACAGAAGTATTTTTCAAGTAAAGGTGAAGGGAGCGAATTCTAGGCATAATTCATTTTTTAAACGTCCTAAAAATGAATTACGCAGAGCTTTTAGTTGGCTTAAATCTGTAGATCAAATCAATAAATACGATAGAAAATTTATGCAGGGGTATTATGGAGTTTCCATTTTGCAAGAACCGCGGATAAAGGCTTTAGAAAAAATTTTGTGTGTTGGAAACCATAAAAATTGTCATGTTTATTTTACAAGAGGGGATTTTGATGTTCATATTAAAAGTAATATTAGTACAGTTAAACATCGAGGTGATGTTTTAAAACAAAGAGAAAAAAATAATATACATTATAATGAAAATTTTGCAAGAAATAATAATAACATCTTAAAGTTGACGAATAAAATTAAAAATGTAATGCTCATTAACCGTGAATCTTCCTGCAGAGCGGAAAGGGGAAAACTTATAGTAGGAAAGATTTGGAGAAGTCTTTATCTTTATGACAATAAAATTTTTATAAAAAATCTTAAAAATGATATCAGAGATCTAACGGTGGATATAATGCTGGATGCATCATTATCACAAAAAAATCGTCAGGAAATTATTGCAACGGAAGGATATATCATAGCTGAAAGCCTTACACGCTGTCAAATTCCTGTAAAAGTCTACTCTTTTTGCAGTTTTCACGATTATACAATTATCAATCTTTTTCGTGATTATGATGAAGTTGACAAGAACAATAGGATTTTCAATTATACGGCTTCAGGATGTAATAGAGACGGTTTGGCTATACGTACTGCACTTCATATGATGAAAAAATTAAACTGCAGACATAAAATGCTCATAGTCCTATCTGATGGGAAACCCAATGATATGCAGTGTATCCCTGCAAGTGGAACCAATCCTGTTGAATACAGTTATTCAGATGATATGGGTGTAAATGACACTGCTTTGGAAGTGAGGAAAGGTTTGCAGCAGAATGGAGTTTACGTCCTTGGTGTTTTCACAGGACGTAATGAAGATCTTCCTGCTGCCAAGAAGATATACGGCCGCAATTTAGTGTATATAAAATCTCCAAAAAGATTTGCTGATATAGTTGGGATCGTGCTGCAAAATAAATTGAATAACATGTATGAGTAAAAATTAGGTAAATGATCAAAGATATTATGTACAATTTGAAAACATATAAAATTTATAATAAGTGGACTTTGGAGGAATTCAAGGTTGAAAATTAAAGTATGAATTGGAAACATAGTAAAAGCGCA
>NZ_JBHMIY010000006.1:0-148004 GCF_042436595.1 Clostridium sp. MT-14 | reverse complement strand
TGATGAGAACTGTCTTCCTATAGGAGCAGCAGTTTATAGTCAGATAGCAGCAGATTTTTTGAAAGTGCAATTATAAAATGGAGGAATAAAAATGAGTACATTAGATAGAGCAAGAGAGATTAAACCCTGGATGGTAGAGCTTAGAAGAAATTTTCACATGCAGCCTGAACCTTCTTTTGAAGAAGTGAAGACCTCAAAAATTATTGCTGAGAAACTCAGTAAAATGGGTATAAAAACAGTACTTACGGGAAAAACTGGAGTAATTGGACTATTGGAAGGTAAAAGGCAAGGCAGGNTATTGCTGAGAAACTCAGTAAAATGGGTATAAAAACAGTACTTACGGGAAAAACTGGAGTAATTGGACTATTGGAAGGTAAAAGGCAAGGCAGGGTCATTGGACTTAGGGCTGATATCGATGCATTGTCAGTTACAGAGGATACAGGGCTCCCATACAGTTCAAAAAATCCGGGCTATATGCATGCCTGTGGACATGATACACATATCACAGAACTCCTGGGGGCCGCAAAAATATTATCTGATTTAAAAGATGAGTTGTCGGGAAGTGTCAAGTTCATCTTTCAGCCTGCAGAGGAAGCTGGAGCTGGTGCTGCATATATGATAGAACATGGAGTTCTTGAAAATCCAAAGGTGGATATGATTGTTGGCATGCATACTTTTGGATTGATTGAAACCGGAAAAGTAGTAGTTCAAAAAGGACCTCTAATGGCTTCTATAGATGTATGGAATCTTACTATAGAGGGGAAATCATGCCATGGTTCTTCACCCTGGCAGGGAGTGGATGCAATGCCCTGTGCAGTAGCCATCATGGAAGGATTCCAGACCATTGTCAGCAGATTCAATGATGCCAGGAATCCCATAGTTATAAATGTGGGAACTGTAAAAGCAGGGGAGAGATTCAATGTTGTTCCTGGAAAAGTTCAAATGACTGGAGCAAACAGGGCATTTTCAGATTATTCCAGAAAAATGATACCTAAATGGATGAAAAGAATGATAGACAATGTATGTGATGCCTATGGCTGCAAGGCTGAATTTGAATATAAAAATGGCTGCAGCCCTACGATTAATGAGACTGATTCTACTGAGCTGGTTAAAAAGTCTGTAGTCAAAGTAATAGGAGAAGAAAATGTAATTCAAATACCGCCCGTCATGGGCTCTGAAGATTTTTCAACCTACCTTGAGAAAGTACCTGGGACTTTTATGATACTTGGTGGAGGAAACAAGGAGAAAGGGTGGATGTATTCTCAGCATTCCAATCATTTTATTGTCGATGAAAATTGTCTTGTCGTGGGGTCCTCTGTTTATGCTCAAACAGCCCTGGATTTTTTGAAGAATTGATTGAGTTATTATAAGAACTTTTTCTGGATTATCTACATAAATTAATATATGAAGTGATAATAGGAGGCTTTTTGTGCTTATTTATGTAGTTAAACCGGGGGATTCACTTTGGACAATATCAAATTATTATAATGTTTCAACTGCTCAAATGATCAGCGCTAATGGACTTCAATATCCTAACAGTCTACTTGTTGGACAGTCATTGATAATTCCTGTGGAGGATACTGTTCATGTTGTAAAAACAGGAGAATCCTTATGGCAGATTGCTCAAAACTATGGAATTTCTGTGCAGGCCATTGTAGATGCAAATAGGATAATCAATCCGCAAAATATTTATCCTGGGCTTCAATTATATATTCCTGCAACCAGATATCAGATAAAACAAGGAGAAACTTTAGAGCAGATTGCTGAAAGATACGGTATTTCATTGGAAAGGTTAATGAATACAAACAATATCCAGGATTCATCTCTTATATACCCAGGAGCTGTAATTGTTATTCCAAGGCAAAGACCTTCTATATATGTAAATGGTTATATTTATGATTTTACTGAAAATTCTTCTAATGTTGTAAGAGAAGTGGGAGATTATCTAACCTATTTGAGCCCATTTGCTTACAGAATCAGAGAGGATGGCAGCTTAGAGACCATAGATGATTCTGCACTAATAAATGCTGCCTATGCTGAAAATATAGTTCCCATGATGGCTATAACAAATTTTACAGCTACGGAACTTGGCCATAACCTGGCACATGTGGTTCTGTCCAATGAGAGCATCAGAGAAAATCTTATCACCAATATACTTGATATAATGAGAAATAAGGGGTATTTAGGAGTGAATATTGATTTTGAAAATGTGCTTCCATCAGATAGAGAAAATTACAATACATTTCTTGAACTCACAGTCGAAAGACTTCACAGGGAAAATTTTTTTGTATCCACTGCATTGGCT
The DNA here is from genome assembly GCF_042436595.1 of Clostridium sp. MT-14. NCBI lineage: Bacteria > Bacillati > Bacillota > Clostridia > Eubacteriales > Clostridiaceae > Clostridium > Clostridium sp. MT-14. Next base: position 145,699 of record NZ_JBHMIY010000006.1, on the reverse strand, counting down.
CCCAAGACGGGGCCAGGACAGCAGGGATTGTTGTATGAAGCCCATGATTATGAGGCTCATGGAAGGATTGTGGATTTTGTTGTACTTATGACTTATGAATGGGGCTACAGGCTTGGACCACCACAGGCTATTTCGCCTTTAAATAGAATAAAACAGGTGCTTGACTATGCAGTCACTGTTATACCGAGAGAAAAAATTTTATTTGGTTTTCAACTCTACGCCAGGGACTGGATTGTTCCTCATCTACCGGGTATGGAGGCGGAGACCTTTAGCATGCAGGAAGCTGTGGCAAGGGCAGTCAGATATCAAGTGGCTATACAATTTGATCCAGTCAGCCAGACACCTTTTTATAACTATATCGATGAACAGGGAAGGCAGCATCAGGTGTGGTTCGAAGATGCAAGAAGTGCCCAGGCAAAATTTGATACGGTTAAGGATTATAGGCTGAGAGGCATTAGTTACTGGGCTCTTGGTTTCCCATTCCCGCAAAATTGGACTTTGCTTCAAGATAATTTTGATATTATAAAACTTTTATAAAATGATTTATTCAAAATGATAAAAAAGAGAAGTACTGCAAAATTACTTTAAAAAGTGGTTTTGCAGTACTTCATCTGGTAAAATGTATGGAGAAGAAAGATTATAAGTTATAAAATAATTAGACAGGTGAATGGAAAAATGATAAAGAGTTTAATCATATTGTGCAGTATAATAAGTGTCTGTGGTGTTGTAGTGGTGATAATTGTATTTATTACATTATTTTCTGGAAAAAAATGAATAATAAGATATCTGTTATATTTCATGCATTTGCCTGGACAAGCAGGGGCTGATCAAGTCAAAAAATTTGCTCAGTCCCTTTTGCCTGTGAGAAAGTTATCATCTAAGCTAATTAATATTGCTACGATTTCTTTTAATCCTATTGTTATAGAGTCTAAAACCTGTTAGACATACTCCTATAATACAAAATAAAGCTGCAGATATATATACATATTTCATCCCGTAGATGAATACATCATCTCTTCCCTTTATATAGTCAATTACTCTGTATCCCATTTTATGACTCATTCTATTGTATAGAAGGAGGGTAGCAAGAGATGTCCCGACAACAAATCCCAAATTTCTCACAAGTGCATTTACGCTGCCTGCAATACCAAGTTTGTCCTTTGATACAGTAGACATAACGAGTACGTTGTTAGGTGACTGGAACATTCCGTTCCCTATAGTCATGATAATTATGTAAATGACTATCATAGTTAAGGGTGAAATTTCACTTATGGTGGATATTAAAAACAATCCTAGGCTGGTAATGGAAAGTCCCAATAATGTGAGCACTTCCGAACCAATTTTATCTGACATATGCCCGCTTAAAGGTGCCACTATAGAAAGTACTATAGGTGATACCATCATAAATAGTCCTGTGGCTGCCGGCGAGAGCTTCATTGTATCCTGAAAATAAAAGGGCAATATTATATTGGAGGCACCTATGGCACAAAACGAAATAAAAGCGCAGATTATGCTTATGGAAAACAGGCTGTTGTGGAAAATGTTTAATTGCAGAAGGGGCAGTTCCGTTTTACTCTCTATAATAATAAATATGATGAAAGTTATAGCAGATATTATGAATGCAGAGATCATAATTGGATTGTTATATCCTGTGCTCTGTCCCTGAACCAAGGCGCCAAATAACAGTACAGTGGATATCATAAACAAAAGAGAACCTTTTCCGTCCAGGCTTTCATCTGTTCTATGAGATTTTGGAAATATCTTAAGACCTATTATAAATACGGCTATTCCTATAGGCACGTTTATCCAGAATATATATTTCCAGCTGAAAGCCGAAACGATAAAACCTCCTATAGGTGGTCCTGCCATAGAACCTAAGGCCACAAATGTTCCCAATATGCCCAGTGCACTGCCCCGTTCATTGGGAGGAAAAACCTGGGTTATAATTCCCTGGTTGGTAGCCATGGTTGCAGAGGCGCCAACAGCCTGTATGCACCTGGCGGCTATTAAAAATACAAGCGAATTGCTCAAACCACATAGAAAAGAACCAAGGACAAACAGTATTACTCCAAAACTGAATACCCTGGTCTTACCCTTTATATCACCTAGTCTTCCAAAAATTAAAATAGTGGCTGCAATAACTATTAAAAATCCCGTCACAACCCATTCAATGCCTGCCATAGGTGTGTGCAGTTTGGAAGACATATCCGGCAAGGCCACATTTACAATGCTTCCGTCTAAAGTAGACATAAATGTGGCAGAAAGAACGGTGAACAGAATTATCCACCTTCTCTTGTATGTCACTTTGTCAGTATTATTCAAATTTTATTCATCCTTTCACAGCATTTTTCTCTATATATAGTCCCATTATTCAAAACTCGTTTTAAAAATTCTATGGAAATTGCAGTTTCCTGATCATCGGCTCCCTCTACTAAAATATGAATCCATTCCTGTATGATTTCAATGATTTTAGGTATCACGTCTTCTGCTTTATTTGTTATATATAATTTATGGGCCCTTATGTCCTCTTTATTTTCCTCCAACCTTATATAATTCAACCCTATCAGCTTTTTAACAGTTCTGGAACAAAGAGACTTGTCTATATTGAGTTCCCTGCTCAGTTCATTTTGGTTTATGCCTTTACATCTTTTTAGCACGAGCAAATAGGGATATGTACCTGTAGTCAGGTTGAATTTTTTAAGCCTTTTGTCAACATACATTTGTGTACACCTGTATATATTGTTGGTCAATTTAATCAAGACTGATACATTACTGCTGTCCATAATATCTCCTTCCTGTTTCCACAGTATACAATAGCATAATATAGTTGATTAGTCAACTATATATGCTTTCTTTGTCTTAACAAGTTGAAAGTGTTTTAGCTTGTAGTCAAATTTAAAGGAAAATGCATTATAAATGTGTTTGCATGACTAAAATAGGATGATTTGTAAATAAGTGTCTATCTTACTTTTGAAGTTAAGGTTTACATTATTTTTTTCGAAAAAATTTATAAAAAAATATTGACAGGATAATTGTAGCAGTGTATATTAAATATCAATAAATAAATATGAAATGTGATAGACATAGACAATGAATTTTAAAAATAGTTAAAAAATTTCTTATCTAGAGAGACAGAGGGACTGGCCCTATGATGTCCGGCAACCGACATTTTTCATTAGAATGTGTGGTGCCAATTCCAGCAGGTGGAGAACCTGAAAGATGAGAGAATACAAGGATTGAAACTTCCTGCATTTTCTCAGAGGGAAGTTTTTTTATTTTATAAAATTTAGTTTAGCCAAATTAGTCGACTAGATAAACGAGAGACTGATCAAATCAAAAATTTGATCAGTCTCTTTCATTTAATCTCTTGTGCTATTTAATTATTTTAGCATAATCTACAGATAGAAAAACCCCAACATAATGTGTTAACCTTTCATTAAAAATGACCAAATAATTAAGAAAGATAACATATATTATGTCAGAGCTTTTTAAACACGACATTATTATACCATAGGTATCAAATATTTAAAAGACTTTAAAAATCGAAATAATGAAAGTACATGCTTTAAATTTTAAGAGTACAAGAGATTAAGTTAAGTATAAAAATTATGTTATATAGGAGGAATATTGTTATGTCAAACAAAAAATTAGAAAAAATAGATCTTACTCAAAGCACTAGCCCAATTAGAGAAGATCGCTTAGGAACTATCAAAGCTTTTGCTGGAAAAGTGAGTGATTTAGTAAAAGGTAAGCATGTTGGCGGAGATTTAGCGTGGAGAGAAAACAAATTTCAGCAAACAGCGGGATGTCTTTTAACACAAACTATAGGAAGACTTGTAACTATAAGAGATTCGTCTCTTATTATACATGGACCTGTTGGATGCTCTCAGGGTACAAATGATTATAGAGAGATATATCAAGGTATTCCTGGTAAATATAAACTATGGAAAAAGGATTTTGAACTTCATGCATTGAGCAGCAATCTTACAGAAAGTGATATTGTCTTTGGAGGTGAAAAAAAACTTAGATTAGCTATAAAAGAATCAATTGCAAGATACAATCCTAAGGCGATTATTATTGCATGTTCCTGTGCCTCAGGAGTTATGGGTGATGACATAGATGGTATAGTTGCATCAATTCAGCCAGAAGTTGAGCCTATACTTGTTCCTGTTCATTGTGAAGGTTTTAGATCTCAGATATCCCAAAGTGCTTTTGATGGTTCTTCACATGCTATAGCAAGATATATAGTTCAAAAACCTAAAAAAAGGCAGAAAGATCTGGTGGGTGTAATAGCTCCTATGAGTGTAACACTGGGAGATAAAATTGATCTTGTTAGAATGTTCAACAAAATTGGCTTGAGGGCAAGATTTATTCCAGATTTTGCGACAGTAGACGAATTGAAGGAAATTTCAGAGGCAGCGGTAATTGCGCCTACGTGCCAGTCCTATGGAGAATATTTGCAAAGAGCTCTTTATGAAAATTATGATACACCTTATTTCACAGATCCAGCTCCACTTGGAATTGAAAATACTAAGATTTGGTTTAGAAATATAGCTAAGTATACAGGTAAAGAAAAAGAAGTAGAGCAGCTTATTAAAGAGGAACTGGATTTTGTTACACCTAAATTGGAAGAATTAAAAAAATTATTTAAAGGTAAAGAAGCAAGTATTTATGTTTCTGCAGGGCAGGCTAGAGCAGTATTTATTCCAAAATTTGCTACTGAATTGGGTATTGATGTGGCAGCTGTTAATACACTGGAATTGTCTCCTGAGATAGTGGATGAATTTGAAGAGGTATATAAAGAAATTGGTGATTTTGAGATACATGCATCTGATTATCAACCATTTGAGCAAAGTCATTTGCTTAACAGGCTAAAACCAGATCTTTATACAGGTTGTATTTTTATGGGGCTTTATAAAAGAGAGGGTAGTCATGTAAGAAATCATTCATTTCTCTCCGATTTTTCACCGCAGGCAAATCAATTTTTCTTTAGGGGAATTTTGAACTATGGTCATATTTTAAAACGTGCTTTAAATAATCCATCTCTAAATAAAACATTACACAAAAAAACTCCAAGTCCATATAAATCATGGTGGTATGAACAGGATGATATTGAGGCCTACATTAAGCAAAAAGCATATTCTAAAGAAAAATCAATTTAGAGTCTAGCTATATAAAAAATTCAACAGAGAATTAAAAAATTTTAGCCTAAAAATGATATAAATAAATGAAACTGAAATTTAGTAATTTATTTGGGCAATTATACCATTGTTTAATTAGCGGTAGGTGTACAGGGATTGTTACTTATATTAATACAGTATTTTGTATTATTATGTATAACAACTTCTTTGCAATAGCACCTACAGCAATAGAATAGTATTTAACTCTTTTAGTTTTTTATAGAACATTTATTTTTTATAAGGAGGTTTTTGCAATGAGCGAAAAAGCTTTTGAAACTATTTTACAGCCTGATTTTAATACTAATATTAAGCTCCAAATTGAAAATATTACAAAAAAATTTGTAGTAAAGGATAAGCAAGGCAAAGGTAATTCTACAGTAACTATACTGGATAATATTAACCTTGAAATTATAAAAGGGGAATTTTTTGTTATTGTTGGACCAAGTGGTTGTGGCAAGACCACTTTACTTGATATTTTAGGTGGACTTTCTCAACCAACAGAAGGTACTTTAAGTATTGATGGTGAAATTGCAAGTGGACCAGATTTGAATAGGGGAATAGTTTTTCAGCAGTATACATTGTTTCCATGGCTGACAACTGCTGAGAATGTGGGATTTGTACTAGAAAGTCAAAATGTGAAGAAAAAGGAACGTGATAGAATTGTAAATAAGCTTTTAGCACTGGTAGGACTTTCTGGTTTTGAAGATCATTATCCCCACCAGTTAAGCGGAGGCATGAGACAAAGAGCGGCTATTGCAAGAGCATTGTCCTTTGAACCTGATATACTGCTCATGGATGAACCTTTTGGAGCTTTGGATTCATTTACAAGAGAAATTCTACAAAGAGAGCTTCTTAGAATAAGAAACGAAACAGGCAAGACTATAATATTTATCACTCATAGTATTGATGAGGCAATATTTCTAGCAGATAGAGTGGCAATCATGACAGCAAAACCTGGAACTATAAAGGAAATTGTAAAAATACCGCTGTCCCGTCACTCCAGAATCGAAAATGAAAATATTAGATCTACAAAGGAGTTTGTACAAGCACGTCAAAATTTATGGATGTTAATAAAAGCAGAAGTTTCTAGAAGCCAAAAATTTCCTAAAGGAGAGAGAGGAATAAAATGCAAAAAAAATTTAATTTTTTAAGAATAAATACTAGTAACATTAAAAAAATCAAATCGAGAGTGTTAAATATTTATCAAAAAAGTATTGTTGTTATTGCTTTTTTAGCTACGTGGGAAATTTTGCCTCGATTAAATATAGTTGATCCTTTATTTATTCCATCTCCGTCCACAATAGTGTTGGCCTTCATAGAACTTATTAAGTCAAATGAATTAATAAAATTAATAGTTAGCAGTATGCGAAGAGCAGTGATTGGTTATGGTATAGCAGTTGTTTTGGCTATTCCAATGGGGTTCCTTGTAGGGTGGTTTAAAAATTTTGAAAAATATGTGAACACATTACTTCAAACTTTACGGCAAATAAATACAATGACGATTTTGCCACTTTTTATTTTGCTATTGGGAATAGGAGATATTTCAAAAATAGCTATGATTGCTTTTGGAAGTTTTTGGTCTACTTTTTTGAATACAGTTAGTGGAGTTAAAAGTGTTGATCCACTTTATATAAAATGTGCCAAATCTATAAAACTTTCTAAAAGTAGAATATTTAGAAAAGTAGTTTTACCATCAGCTATACCATTTATTTTTACTGGTTTAAGGTATAGTGCATCTGTATCACTTTTTGTATTAATAACTTCCGAAATGCTCAGTGGTACTGATGGATTAGGATATTCAATTGATAACTGGCGGTTGCTTTTTCAGACCGATAAAATGTGGGTGGGTATTGTTACGGTGGCCTTAATTGGGTTGATTATAAATAATATTTTTGTGTGGCTGGAAAAGAGATTAACAGCTTGGAAATATGTATAACTTTCAATAATATGAGTTAATTGTGATATATGGTGAAGGGAGTAATTAATTATGAAAGATATGAAAAAAAGATTTAAATTTTTAATATTATTTAAAATTGTTTCTATTTTTGTGGTAATAATATTTGGTTTAACAGCTTGTGGAACAAGTGATGCAGGAAATTCAACATCGGAGAAAAAATCATCATCGGGCAAAGTAGAAAAAGTAACTACTATAAAAATAGCTGGATATTGGGGAGCAGGAGGTGTTACAATTTATGATCCATTAACAGTTGCACAGAAACTGGGTTATTTTAAACATATTAAAATTGAGTCTACAGGTATACCAACAGGTGCCGATTTACTCGCAGCTCTTACATCTGGACGTATTCAAGCAGGAATGCTTCAATATTCTATGGCTGCAAGTGCAACAGCAAAAGGTGCTAAGTTAAAAGCGGTTGCATCTGCCCATGGTGGTAAAAGTACTTTCAATCTACGTTTTTACGTTCCAAAAGATAGTCCAATTAAAGGGCCTAAAGATTTAAAGGGTAAGTCAATTGGGGGTATTAAGGTTGGTAGTACATGGTATTATGCTCTTACAGATTGGCTAACAAAAGCTGGGCTTTCCATAAATGATGTTAAACTGGTTAATGTAGAAAAGGGGACTACACTTCAGGTATTGGAAAGAAATCAGTTAGCTGGAGCAGGAACCTTTTATGAGTTTGAACAAAACCCTATAGAGGCAACAGGTAAATATCGTGTCTTATTCAGTGCTTATGATCTTTTACCGAAAGGATTGGAACATTGTGGGCTATTTGTTACTCAAAAGTTTATAGATGATAATCCTGAAGCTGTTAAAGAACTTGTTGCTGGTTTTGAAAAAGCAAACACTTGGTTACAGAAAAATCCAGAAAAAGGGAAAGAACTTCATATTCAGATTGCAAAAGATAGAAAATTAAATCCAACTTTAATAGAAAAGTATTATCCTGTGACTGATATTAGGGCTCATTCGTTAGTTAAAAAAAGTGATGCCCAGTATTTTATAGATAAATTAGAGAAATATAAAAATATTCCAAAGGGTAAAGTTAAGGCAACAGATCTGTATACAAATAAATTTAACCCTTATGCAAGTCAAGGTGACAAATAAGTATGAAAGATAATTAAAAAACCGATTTGCATTATTAGTAAATTCATTAAAAGTATTTTTGAATTAAGTAATAAATTCTATTTTCGTATTTATCTTTTGGAGAGTTAATATTTTTAATATAAAAGGAGAGGATAAGTTTGTCAAATAGTATTCAACAATTAAAATTACAGGAAGTAGAATCTGATAAAAGGGTTTTGGAGAGTCCTAAATATACATGTGCGTTGGGTGGAGCGCTTTCGGTTATTACAAATATCCATAGAGCTATACCTATAATTAATTCAGGAATAGGTTGTGGTATGAATCAGATGATGAGATTCAGAAGAGGGGGAGGACATCAAGGAGTTGGTTACATTGGTGGCTTAAGTGTTCCCTCTACAAATCTTTCTGAAAGAGATATTGTATTTGGAGGAGAAACAAGGCTTAGAGAGGAAATTCGTTCTACAATAGATCTTATTGATGGGGATTTCTATTTTGTGGCAAATGGTTGTATTGCAGGAATGATTGGAGATGATGTGGAGGGAATTGTAAGTGAATTCTCGGATGAACCTACTCCTGTATTGTATGTTAATTCAAGCGGATTTATGGGAAACACTTATTTTGGGTATGAGGCGGTTTTTGAGGCCGCTATAAATCAATTGATTAAACCTTTGTCCAAGGAAAAAGGACTTGTGAATATACTGGGTTTTGTACCTTATCAGGACATATTCTGGAGGGGAAACTTACGTGAGATAAAAAGACTGCTCAATAAAATCGGGCTTAGAACAAATCAGGTAATAGGAGATTTCAGCGGACTTGAGGGATTGAAAAAACTTTCTGCTGCAGAGTACACCATAGTTGTATCTCCCTGGGTGGGAAGAAAAACTGCAAGACTTTTGAAAGAAAAGTTTGACATACCTTATATCAATTTTCCCAATATACCTGTAGGACCAAGGGACTCCAGCGAGTTTTTGCGTATTGTAGGTGAAAAACTTGGTATATCAAAGTCGAAAATTGAGGATGCAATTGCTGAAGAGGAAAGAGAAGCATATGAGGATTTGAATATTATAGGGGATACTTGCACAAGGTTTGTAGCAGCTTTGCCTTTTGCTATAGTTTCCGGGTCCGCAACGGCTGTAGGAATTACTAGATTTTTAACGAATGAAGTTAGTTGTACACCTAAATTGGTGATCGTAAATGACGATCCGCCAGCTGATACCCGGGAGAAAATTCTGGAAAGACTTAGAAACCTGGGCGATGAAAGCACTGTAGCCAAAACTGGAGGAATTAGCCCCAAGGTTATTTTTGAGATAGATTCTTATAAAATACATGAACATTTGAGGAATACTTATTTCAGGGTACTTTTTGCAAGTTCCCAGGAGAGATATGAAGCTGAAAGTAAAAAGCAGATACATTTAAGTGTTACATTTCCGGCGGGAAACCGCGTTGTTATAAGAGATACTTACACGGGATACGGCGGAGGAATTTCACTTATAGAAGATTTTTTAAGCAAATTTGTGAGACCGTAATATGATGATGGGAGGGATTAATATATGACAAAAGTTGCTGTAGCAAGTAATGATGGAGTTTTTATAAATGAACATTTTGGAAGGACAGATAAATTTTTTGTTTATGAAATTCATGAGAATGAAAAATATGAGTTCATAGAGACGCGGGAAATTCATCTCAATGATTCCAAAACTGGAGAGGATAAGTTAAACAAGATTATAAAATTGCTGGGTGACGTAAAATTAATATTGGCCAGCGACATTGGCTCTGGAGCAGTAAGTGTACTTCATGACAGGAATATTGTAGCTATAAGTTTGAGTGGTTCTATAGAAAAGGCGCTTAAATCCTATGCTAAAAGAGGAAGGATACTCGAATATCTTGTGGAAAAGGATACCTTTGGAAGTTCAGCAAATAGGGATGATTGTCCAATTAGGGCAGCAAAGATTCTGGCAAATGTACATCGCTTTGATGATTAAAAAATTGAATCTGACAAATACAGTAATATTAGGAGGAATATTTACATGAGACAAATAGCAATTTACGGCAAGGGCGGAATAGGTAAATCCACTACAACACAGAATTTGACAGCAGGATTGTCCGAACTTGGCAAAAAGGTTATGGTGGTAGGTTGTGATCCCAAAGCGGATTCTACCAGGCTTCTTTTAGGGGGACTTGCACAAAAAACAGTGCTGGATACTCTAAGGCAGGAAGGAGAAGATGTGGAACTAAATTATATTTTAAAGGAAGGATTTAATGGCATAAGGTGTGTTGAGTCAGGAGGACCTGAACCAGGAGTAGGTTGTGCTGGGAGGGGAATAATAACTTCCATAGACATGCTTGAAAGGTTGGGAGCATATACGGATGATCTGGATTATGTATTTTATGATGTACTTGGAGATGTTGTATGCGGAGGATTTGCCATGCCTATTCGTGAGGGAAAGGCCAAAGAAATATACATTGTGGCCAGCGGTGAAATGATGGCACTTTATGCTGCAAACAACATATCCAAAGGGATAAGGAAATATGCCAAAAAAGGTGGAGTGAGACTGGGGGGGATTATCTGCAACAGCAGAAAGGTAACCAATGAAAAAGAATTACTGGAAGCATTTGCGGAGGAGTTGGGTACTCATCTTATTTATTTTGTCCCAAGGGATAATGTGGTGCAGAAGGCAGAAATTCACAAGGAAACTGTAATACAATTTGATTCAAATGCAGATCAGGCTGAAGAGTACAGAGCACTTGCCAGAGCGATAGAAGAAAATAATGATTTTTCTATTCCAAAACCTATGTCTCAGGAAAAACTTGAGAAGATACTTTTAGAACATGGTGTTGTAGAATAAATTATTGTCTGTAAATATAGAAGAAAATGTAATTATGAGGATATTAGTAATAAGAGTCTGAGAGTATACTTAGACTTTTATTACTATATAATAAGTTGTAGAAAAAGGAGTTTTACCGTGGACAAAAGTAAATTGAAATTATTACTTGTGATAGTTTTTATGGTGGAAATTATATTGCTTTTTATTATTTTAAAATATATTCTATATAATGCCCTACCGATGAGCGAAAATATTTTTTTCGTTGTGATTATAATTGTAAGTGTAATTTTGTATAGGGTGATAATGGACTTGATATTTAATTCTTTGAACAAAGAAAGAAAAATATAAATTTATTAAAAGAATTTTTACGTTTATCAGAATGAAACAAATATGTCATTATGAAATAAAAATAATCTCATAATGATATTTTTCTTTATTTTTTAACTGGTTTAAATAATACAATTTGTCGCTATTTTCATAATGGTAGAGATATAGTACTGTATTGACAAAATTTCTGTATATATTTGTGATTTTGGCATGAATATTGCTATTTAATTAAAAGGGGTTATCCGTAATTTTAAACAATTTAAATATAGCTTAAATTGGAGGGAGTTGTAATGACAAAGAACAAATTGTAGTGAGCGTACTTGAAAAAAATGTTTTAAAGGCTGGGATTAAAAATGGAAGATAGGGAATTTTTTAATGCAATAGCTGAAGTGTGGGATGATATGTGCTGTCATCCAAAAGAAAAAGTGAATCATGTAATTGAAAGTATAGACCTTGCTGAAGGGGAAAGAATTTTAGATGTGGGAAGCGGAACCGGAGTTCTCATACCTTATCTAGAGCAGAAAATAGGGAAAAGCGGCAGTATAACTGCAATTGATATTGCAGAGAATATGATAAAGGTTTCCAAAAGAAAGAATAAGTACTCAAATTTAGATTTTCAGGTAGTTGATTTTTTTAAGCATGAAAGCAAAGAAAATTATGATTGTATAGTAGCTTATTCCTGTTATCCTCACTTAAAGGACAAGAAAAAGTTTTTTGAGAAATCTTATGATATGCTGAATTCACAAGGGAAACTTGTAATAGCACATATAGAGGGTAAGGATAAAATAAATTCGCGTCATGGTGAAATAGAGGATAGAATAAACTCCAATTTACTGGTGGATATAGATAAATTGGTTGAGTTTGCAGAAAGAAGAGGATTTTATCCATTTTATACTCAGGATGACAATGAGTTTTATATATATGTGGGAAAAAAGATTTTAGATAGGGGGGAATTTGGTGGAGACAATTATTCAAGATTACTGGGATAATAGGGCGGATACATACAGTGAAATGATAGGTGAAGAGATGAATAGTTTCAAATGTATAAGCTGCGTCCTGCATGGGATGAAGAGGTATTGATGAAGTGCGGGTTTTTAAAGGTTGATCTGGAAAATGATATTTCAGAGAAGATATATACTGAAGAGGAAAAAATGGCCTATAGAACTACGCCTATGTTCAGCATATGTGCATGGAAATTGTAAAATACAGCCGCTGTATTCTGGGCATTGAGGGAAAGAGGCGGTGAGGTGGATGCGTAAATACATATTTAAAAGATTGTTGTATTTATTTCCAGTTCTATTTGGAATTACATTTTTAACATTGGAATTATTATCAGCGGTACCTGAATTGGAGGGATGTGATTTTGGAGGAAAAGAAGCAGCCTATACTGGAGATTGAAAATCTTACAAAACAATTTCAAATGGAGGATAAAAGAAGACTGACTGCAGTGAATGATGTGAGTCTGAAGCTGTATGAAGGGGAGTGCCTGGGTCTGGTTGGAGAAAGCGGCTGCGGTAAAAGCACCCTGGCAGCGGGGGGTCCTATAATTATGCAGGCTCCTGTGGTATTCCGAGTATTTTGATTGAGAGGGGATGTACAGGTATCTGGTCAAAAGAAGAAGTGGAATTGGGAAAAGAAGATGTTAGAAATGTGCTGCGTTATCTTAAAATTCTGGAGGGAAAGATCTCTGAGAAAATCTATAAGCCTGTAGATGTAGAAAATGTAATTTATAAACGGAGAGAATGTAGATTGTGGCCAGATAGATAAATGGTGAAAGAAACAAATATTTCGGAATAGTTATGCTATGATGTCTTTTTCATGTAAGTATTTATGTTCTTGTTTATGCTGGACCAGGAATGTTTGCAGAACATTACTGTGATATTATTTCGTTTTGATTGTTGTTTTACTATTTCAGCCATATTATGCCCTATGTAGTCTATAAGAACCACAACTATGTCCGTATTTGATGGAATTTTTATTTTCCTGTCTCCTTTTTTTCTCCCCGTAACATGTACTATTTTATTAAATCCGTTTTCCCTCAATTTGTTTTTTATTTTTTCAATTCTGTCTCCGCCTACCACTAAAATCCCCATCAGACATACCTCCAATTTTTATTTTGTAATATAAAAAAGCTATTTTCCTTTTATAAGAAAAATAGCTTTTGATAGCAGGTTATAGAATTAGTATTTTTCTTATCTTTCAAAGTGACTTAAAACAGTTTAATTCACTTTGCAGGAATTGACACCGATACATCTAAAAATTGATGCCGGTTGTCGGGTTTCAAAGGGCCAGTCCCTCCACCGCTCTTGATAAGAGAACCTTATTAAGTTATATGAACTTTATTATACTACAATATGATTGATAATGCAAATAAATATTGAAAATAAGTCAGAGCCTTTTAAAATTGAATTTTTTCAAAAAGTGTTGACTCTGTAAAATTACAGAGGCAGGTTACAGGCTTTATGATGACAGGGTTCTTGAAGCTTTACAGAAGATCTTATTTTTTAAGGAGCTTGAATTACCTTTAAAGGAAGTGAAAAAAATCATGACAGAACCAAGCTTTGATAAAATAGAGGCACTAAAAAATCAGAAAAAACTGCTTGTTTTGAAACGCAATAGATTAAACTGAAGCTTTAAAGAAAAATTTAAATAGTGATGTTTTAACTAAAGCAGAACAGATTGATGAGTTTAAGAAAGATTGTCTTTATGACGGGAATCCTAAATTAAAAGAACTATATAAAAAACTTGTATCTGATTTAAGTAAAGATCCTTTTTCAAGAGAGATTCAACGAATTGTTTTTGAAATAGCAAATGAAACCAGGCAAATAAATGAAGCTTTGAAAGTGGATGAAGGAGAAAATTATTTTGGGTATATGGCAGATTTTTATTTATCAAGTCCTGAATTTATAAAAGCAACAGATAAAAGATATGGAAGCGGTGCATCAAAATTTATAGGAAAAGCTCTAAAATTTTATTCTAAAAACAAGTTGAACTAGGGTAAATTTCTATTATATATTTCATTGAAATGTACAAACTATTGTAGAGGAGATGATAATTTTATGTCCAGAAGAAATAAGATATTGGTTCCCGAAGCTAGAATTGGCATGGAGAGATTAAAAATAGAAGCGGCCAGGGAGCTTGCTGAAAATAACAAGGATCCCAATTCAGTGAATAATTTTTCAGTAGGTGGCCAGATGGTTAAAAAAATGGTTGAAAAATATGAAAAAAAATTAAGGTGATATCAAAAGCCCCGTCCGAAAAGGATGGGGTCTTTTAACTCCATTCAATTTATTTATAAATGTGAATTAAGTTAGCTGGAAAACAATTCTGGCTTTTTAGCTGTCTTCCATTGCTTTCTCAATATTTAAAATAAAATCGCTGGCTTTTATATCTAAACTTTTGCAGATTTTAAAAATAATATTTAAAGTAGGATTTCGCTTCTGGCACTCGATCATGCTTATATAAGTCCTGTCAATATTACATTTATGAGCAAGATCTTCCTGCGATAATCCACATTTTATTCTGCGGTTTTTTAAAGTTACAGCAAGTGCATTTTCTAATGTCACGTAAACCACCTCTTGAATTTAATTTTAAAAAAATGTTGCAAATTGTCAGCATACTATAGTCTACAATAGAGTATTTTTATGCTATAATTTAAAAGTGTTTTGAATTATAAACTTTAATTTGTTATTTATAAGAAAGGCGGTTTGAAATTTATGTGATGGATGATAAGGTAAACGATTTAAGAGAGAGATTACATAAATTAATTGAGGAAAGGGCGGATTATAGGGAAATATTAAAGGCAAGCCAAAAATTAGATAAATACATAAATCAAATCATAAAAAGTACAAGCAGTTAATTATATAAAAAGCAGAGATCTGCCTTTTTTGAGATATAGGCAGACATTAAATGTACTGGATTCAGCGGCAGGAAGCGGACTTATTAAAAATAATGTTAAAATAGTGAAAGGTCTCATCTCAAAAGGATGGGGCTATATTTCAAATATCAAATTTTAATTAAATCTTAATCAGTTCAATAAGTGTTTCTTTAGAAATTAATATTAGAATTTATATATAATAAAAATTAAAAAAATAGGGAGATATTTCTACATGAAGAAAAAGTATAAAATTCTAATCATAGTGTTTATATTGTTTATTATAAGTATGATATCTTTAAATGTGCTGATAAAACCCAATAATGCATTAAATAAAGGTACTGCTGGAATTGCTGTAAAAGTGACACCGGCAGATTGGAAGGTTGGAAAATTAAATAAGCTGCCACAGTTGAGCTCAAATTTTAAAAACAGTAAAGGAATGGACTTGCGTTCAAAGGATTTATCGGAAGCTGATATTGATGGAAGGGAAAAAGAACTTTTAAATTCAAGCTTTGATAGTAATACAAAATGGCCAAAAAATATTACATCAGTTTTTTCACCTGAAAAAATTATGTCATTAGGGAAAAATCCAGGACTTGGCATAAGAACTCTCCATAGTTTAGGAGTGAATGGGAAAAATGTTGGTATTGCAATAATAGATCAGCGTCTTCTTGTAAATCATGCTGAATATAAAGATAATGTCAAATCTTATGAAGAGCTCCACTGCGGACGTGAAACTTCAATGCATGGAGCTGCAGTAGCTTCAATAGCTGTTGGTAAAAAAACGGGTATCGCTCCAAAATCTGATTTATATTATATAGGACAAGATCCTGTGGATATATGCCAAAAATCAAAAGTCAATTTTAATTACATTGCTCATGCCATAAACAGAATAATAGAACTCAATAAAAAGTTACCTCAAGGTAAAAAGATAAGGGCTATTTCCATTTCAATAGGATGGAGTCCTAGAGATGTGGGGTACAGTGAAGTGATAAAAGCAGTGGACAGAGCCAGAGAAGAAAATATATTTGTAGTTTCATCATCACTTAAAGATACTTATGGATTTAAATTTAACGGGCTTGGAAGAAACCCTCTGTCTGATCCCGATACCTCTTCATCCTATACTCCGGGCTTATTCTGGCAGAAGGAGTATTATGAAGGAAAATATAACTTGAATAATACACTGCTTATTCCCATGGATTCAAGATGTACAGCAAGTCCAACAGGATATAGGGTATGTTTTCTACCGAGAAGGTGGCTGGAGTTGGTCAATTCCTTATATAGCAGGTGTTTATGCTCTTTCCTGTGAAGTCAAACCAAGTATAACTCCCGATGAATTTTGGAAGACGGCATTAAGAACTGGAACTACTGTTGAATTTAGAAGAAATAGTAAATTACATAGTTTAGGTAAGATAATTAATCCTGTAAAATTAATTCAAAGTTTAAAAAATAATTCATGAGAATTTTCTTTGTTATAGTTCTGATAATTTACAGCTTAAATATTATGACAAATGAATTCAGCAGATAAATTTGAGAAAATATATTGACAAAGAAGAAATTATTGCTAAAATAAAATTAGCACTCAAGTAATATAAGTGCTAACAAAAAAATATTCAGGTGACCATGAATCCGGGAATCACTTGACTGTATGATAATTGTGACAGAGGTGTCGTGCCCTGCCATTAGTATATTATATATAATTGAAAGGAAATGATAAAATGGCTGTAAAAGAATTTAAGGCAGAGTCGAAAAGACTGCTTAATTTAATGGTTAACTCAATATACACAAATAAAGAAATATTTTTGAGAGAACTTATATCAAATGCCAGCGATGCAATTGACAAAAGTTATTATCGATCACTTGTTGATGAAAATGTTAATTTCAACAAAGATGACTTCTATATCAGAATTGCTGCAGATAAGGATAAGAAAACACTTACAATTACAGACACGGGTATAGGCATGACAGAAAAGGAGCTTGAAGATAATCTTGGGACTATTGCAGAAAGCGGCTCTCTTGCGTTTAAGAATGAAAATGACATAAAAGATGGAGTAGATATTATAGGTCAATTTGGAGTTGGCTTTTATTCCGCATTTATGGTGTCTGACAAAGTAACTGTAAAAAGTCGTTCTGCTGATTCGGATAAGGCCTATAAGTGGGAATCAGAGGGGGCTGAGGGATATAGTATTGAGCCCTGTGAAAAGGAAACTACAGGTACCGAAATTATCTTAAAAATTAAAGAAAATACTGAAGATGAAAAATATGATGAGTTTTTGGATGAATACAAAATAAAATTGCTGGTTAAGAAATATTCTGATTTCATAAAATATCCAATCAAGATGATGGTAAAAAAGAGCAGGCCTAAAAAAGATAATGAAAAAGAATATGAGGATTATTTTGAAGATGAAACTTTAAACAGCATGGTACCTATCTGGAGAAAAAATAAAAATGAATTAAAGCCTGAGGATTATGATCAATTTTATATGGATAAGCATTTTGGATATGATAAACCTCTCAGGGTAATACATTCAAGTGTAGAAGGTGTGGTCAGCTACAAGACACTGCTCTTTATCCCGGCCAGAGCACCTTATGATTTCTATACAAAGGAATTTGAAAAGGGGCTGGAGTTATATTCAAATGGCGTTTTGATAATGGAAAAATGTGCTGATCTTCTTCCGGATTATTTTAGCTTTGTCCAGGGTCTTGTGGATTCAGCAGATCTTTCCCTTAATATTTCAAGAGAACTTCTGCAGCATGACAGGCAGCTTAAATTCATTGCAAAAAAGATAAAAGATAAAATAAAGAGCGAACTTCTTTTGATGCTTAAAAACAATCGTGAAAAATATATTGAATTTTACAATAGTTTTGGAAAACAGCTTAAGTATGGAGTTTATTCTGATTTCGGGGCCAACAAGGAAGTACTGCAGGATCTGTTGTTGTTTTATTCTTCTACAGAGAAAAAACTTGTAACTCTTGACGAATATGTTTCGCGAATGAAAGAGGATCAGAAATATATATATTATGCAGCAGGTGAGAATGTAGAAAAAATCGAAAAATTGCCTCAAACTGAATTGGTTAAAGACAAAAATTTTGAAATATTGTATTTTACCGACGATGTAGATGAATTTGCCATTAAGATGCTTATGAAATATAAGGAAAAGGAGTTTAAATCTGTTTCCAGTAAGGATCTAGGTTTTGATTCTGATGATAGAGAAAGTAAAAAGGAAACTGAGGAAAACAAAGAGCTATTTGATTTCATGAAGGAAGTATTGAAAGATAAGGTAAAAGAAGTAAGGGCTTCAAATAGACTTAAGACTCATCCTGTGTGTTTGGCAAATGAAGGGGAAGTATCCATTGAAATGGAAAAAGTACTTAAAATGATGCCAAACAATCAAAATATTAAAGCCGATAAAATTCTTGAAATCAACACAAACCATCAGATGTTCAAGGCCATCAAGAAAGCGTTTCAAGAGGATAAGGATAAATTAAAGGTATACTCCAATCTGCTGTACAATCAAGCGCTTTTAATTGAGGGACTTCCCGTGGAAGATCCAGTGCAATTTGCAAATGATGTGTGTACTTTGATTAAATAATTGATGTTCTACTTTCCTTTTGAGGAAGAAGAATACGGCAAGTAAGAGACATAGTATTTCTGTGTCTCTTTTTTGCTTTGAATATTGAAATAACAGCTAATTGTTTCACGAGTATGAGAATTAGAAAACTGTTAGAATAATCAAATTGCAACAGTGAATATAACAAATAATCTCACATTTTTAAATTAATCTAACAGAATGTTTTAATGGATAATATAAGTAAAAGCTTTATCTGTGCATTTTAAAAGAATTGCTATAAAAAATAATCAGTTGGTATGATTATTGCTGAATAAAATAATTATAATGGTTAAATGTTTTTATCTGATATGAAAACATTTAATTAGTATACTTAGCCATAGTAGTAAATTTACTACTTTATATATAAATAAATAGCATTTTTTACTACTAAAGGTCAATAAAGTTTCTCTAGAGGAATTATATTGGTATTTCATATTGATTTGTACCTGGCATCGAGTAAATGATATATATGTAAAATTTCTGAAAACGGTTTATGCAATTGCAAATTATATTTTGAGTTTTAAGTTTTCAAAACAGATGATATGCAATTTTTAAAATTTTACTAAAAACACTGAAAAGGAGAGTAAAAAAATGATAAAAAAGATTTGCAAATTGATTACAGGGTATTTTCCAGTGTGGGTAGTTATTGGCTCGGTTTTAGCTTTCTTATTTCCAACGCATGTTAAGCCTTTAAGTGCTTATACTGCTTGGTATTTGGGAACCGTAATGCTTTGTATGGGGCTTACTATGACGACTAATGATTTTAAATTGGTATTTTCCCGCCCCCTTGATGTACTATGGGGTGTTGTGCCGCGTTTTTTAATTATGCCTTTCGTCGCATTTGCTATATCGAAGATTTTGCACTTGCCAGCTCCTATAGCTGCTGGACTTATTTTGGTTGGATGCTGTCCTAGTGCTGTTGCTTCAAACGTTATGACATTCTTGTCCAAAGGTGATGAGGCACTTTCAATTACAGTTTCAAGTGTAAATACTGTTTTGGCGCCTGTACTTACACCGGCACTTTTCTTATTTCTCGCAGGATCGATGGTCAAGGTAAATGCAGCATCGATGCTTTTAAGTATATTAAAAAGTGTAGTCATTCCGGTTTGTTTGGGAGTATTAATTCGCAGGATTGCAGATAAACCAGTACAAAAGGTTGTGGAATATGTGCCGGTTATATCGACAATTGCTCTTATGTTTATCATAACTACAGGCATTGCAGTAAATGCAGAGAATTTGGCTAAGATAGCATTTATAGCATTTTTGGCGGTAGCACTTCACAATGCAACCGGATTATTCCTGGGATATAATGCTGCTCGTAGATTGGGCAAACTCAGCAAACGTAAATCCAAGGCAATTGCTTTTGAAATAGGTATGGAAAATTCAGGACTTGCAGTTACACTGGCTTTAATGAATCTAGATCCTCTATGTGCTATTCCTGGTGCCATTTTTAGTGCTTGGCACAACGTTACAGGATCTGCGTTGGCATCCTACTGGGCTAAGAGAGCAGATAAGGATGATGCTTTAGATTCTAAAAAAATCAAGAGTGAGAATGGTACGGCTTAAGAAAATGTGTGTTATATTAAAAGAAATATTGGTATTTTGCGAAATTATATAAGAATTTATGCAGGTGATGTAATTTAAATTGAAATTTATTCTTGTAAGGAGGTTTATTATGCTTGATATAAAAATGCCGGTAATTCATAAAATAATTACTGAAGAGAGCTGCAGCTGTTTGTCAGAAAAAGAGATAATTGAAGCAGTTCAAAATGGGATTGACAGAGAAGTTGCAGGAAAAGACATTAAGGGGAAAAAGGTAGGTGTATTGGCAGGAAGCAGAGGTATACGTGACATTAAACTGATTATCAAACAGGTCATAATTAACTTAAAGGCACGTGGAGCCGATGTAATAGTTTTACCCGCTATGGGCAGTCACGGAGGTGCAACAGCAGAGGGCCAGCGTTCCATTTTGGATCATTATGGCATCAATGAAAAGGAGCTTGGAGTTCCCATAGTGTCAAATATGGAAGTGGCAACTATCGACCATATAGGAAAGCAGCCAGTTTACGTGGATAAAAAGGTGCTGGATCTGGACTATATAATTCCAGTGAACAGGGTCAAGGCCCATACTGATTTCCATGGGGAACATGAAAGTGGAGTTGTAAAGATGTTGGTTATTGGAATGGGAAAACAGGCACAGGCGGAAGCAGTTCATCAGCATGGTGCCAGTGGACTTAAAAATCTAATTCCAAAGGTGGCCAAAAAGGTGTTAGAACATGTTCCACTATTGGCTGCAGTGGCCATTGTTGAAAATAAAAGGGATATGACAGCGGCTGTAGAAGTATTGAATGCCGAAAATATTTTTGAAAGGGATGCAGAACTTCTAAAGTATTCAAAGAAATTGCTGCCTAAGCTGCCATTAAACAATCTGGATGTTCTAGTAATTAAAGAAATGGGAAAGAATATTTCCGGTGTGGGAATGGATCCGAATGTAATTGGCCGTATGAGAATTAATGGCATTCCTGATGAGGAGGGAACTGCAAGTAGAATTGCCATACTGGATTTGACAGAGGAATCTGAAGGAAATGCACTAGGTATGGGTATTGCCGACGTGACTACAAAAAGACTTTATGATAAAGTAGATATTCAAAAAACTTATATGAATACTATAACTTCCGGATTTTTGGAACGATGTTTTATTCCAGTAGTAGCTCCTACAGATAAGGAGGCAATAAGAATAGGGTTACAAACTTGTGGACGGGCTGTAAGTGAGAGGACAGCACGTATTATGCTGATAGAGAGCACTCTTGAACTTTCACAGATATATATATCTTCAGCACTGCTGCCAGAAGTTCCTCCAGAATATAAAATTTGTGAAACCGATGTTACAGATGTATTTGACAAAGACGGTAATTTAAGATTGTTTTAAAAAATTAAATCCTGTTAAAAATTATTTTCCATGGGATATTGAAAAGTGGCTGTTTCAAAATTGACGAATTTTGAAACAGCCACTTTTAACATTAAAGCTATTCTATCATTATGCTATAATGATCAGTATACAGATATGATGTTATTTGATTTGGAGGAAAAATCAATGAGAATTTTACATACTTCTGACTGGCATCTGGGCAAAAATTTGGAGGGGCACAGTCGTATGGATGAACAGGAAGCTTTTCTTGAAGACTTTGTAAAGATAGTAAATGACAATAGTGTGGATTTAATTATTATTGCTGGGGATATTTACGACAGTTATAATCCACCGGCCAGGGCTGAAAAAATGTTCTATGATACATTAAAAAAATTGTCCTCGAATGGAAAGAGAATAACTTTGGTTATATCGGGTAATCATGATAACCCGGATAGGTTGGTGGCAGCGGGTCCTTTGGCAAGAGACCATGGCATTATAATGGTGGGTACGCCAAAGTCAGTGGTACCTTGTGGTGATTATGGCAGTCATAAGGTTGTAAATTCCGGTGAGGGTTTTGTTGAAGTTGAAATAAATGGTGAGAGAGCTGTAATTGTTACAGTGCCTTATCCCAATGAGAAAAGGTTAGATGAAGTTTTATACAGTGAAATGGAAGAGGAAAAGGATAAAGTTGTGTCCTACGGTAATAAAATTAAAACCTTATTTGACAATTTGAGTAAAAACTATAGAGAGGATACTATAAATATTGCGGTTTCACATCTGTTTGCAATGGGAAGTGCTCAGGCTGGATCAGAGAGAAGTGTCCAACTTGGAGGAAGTTTTATTGTAGATGGGAGCTGCTTTCCTGTTAAAGCTCAATATATCGCCCTAGGACATGTCCATAAACCTCAGATAGTGCCTGGAACGGAAAGAAGGGCAAGGTATTCAGGTTCTCCCCTTCAGTACAGCAAAAAAGAAATTGGCTTTAAAAAAAAGTGCTTTGTAATAGATGCAAAGGCAGGAGAGGACTGCAGGGTAAAGGAAGTTGAATTTAAGGTATATAAACCCATAGAAGTTTGGAAATGTAACAGTATAGAGGAGGCCATTTCAAGATGCAGGGAGAATAGTGAGAGAGACTGTTGGGTCTATATGGAAATAACCACTGACAGATATATAGGGGAAGATGAAATAAAATTGATGAAGACCGCTAAAAAAGACATATTGGAAATTGTTCCTAAAATATCAGATGATAATTGCAGTGATCTTGATATAAATAGTTTTTCACATAAATCTTTTGAAGAGATATTCAGGGAGTTTTATATAAAAGAAAGAAAAGTGGAACCTGAACCGGAGGTATTAGACTTGCTGCTGTCCATTATTAGGGAGGAGGAAAATAATGAAACCAATTAAGCTTAAAATAAAAGGATTGAACAGCTTTATGGATACCCAGGAAATTGATTTCAAAAAGTTGACCTGCAGAGGTATATTCGGCATATTCGGACCTACGGGAAGCGGAAAATCCACGGTGCTTGATGGAATTACCCTGGCACTTTACGGTGAGATCGCAAGAAAAAGTTCCAATTTTATGAATGTGAACTGCACAGATTTGATGGTGAGCTATGAATTTCAGATATCGGATAGGGTAGTGAGGATATACAGAGTGGAGAGGGAATTTAGGAGAGAAAATAGAACCGGGAAAGTGAGAAGTAAATCTGCCAGAATATTGGATATTACAACTTGTTCAGAAAAAATATTGGAGGAAGGGGCCAAAAGCGTAACTGAAAAATGCGAGGAAATACTAGGACTTAAACTGGAGGACTTTACCAGAACCGTGGTGCTTCCTCAGGGAAAGTTCAGTGAATTTTTAAGGCTTGAGGGAAAAGACAGGAGAAATATGCTTGAGAGATTGTTTGGACTACAAAAATACGGAGATGAACTGTCTTTTAAACTTGGATCAAAAGTAAAGAAAGAGAGAGAGAAGGAGAATCTTATCCAGGGACAGCTTACTGGCTATGAGGGAATTGATGAAAAAATTCTGAAGGAGAAAGAAAGCAGCCTTGAGGAAATAAAAAAACAGTATCACCAGTGCGAAACTGAGTACAATGATGTGGAAAAAAAATTTAATACTGCAGGAGAACTCTGGAAACTTCAAATGGAATTAAATGAAAAAATAAATCAGCAGAAGTCCATGCTGAAAATGGAAAGCTATATAGGTAAATGTGAAAGAAAAGTGACACTGGCTGAAAGTGCATTGAAAGTAAAACCTTATATGGACAGCTGCGAAAATACTCTCAGACAGGTGGAGATTTTAAGAAAAGAACTTTTGGACTTAAATGGAAGTATGGATAGTATGACACAGTACAAAAATGAAATGGATACCAGATTGAGTGTCATTGAAGAGAAAAGGCACAGGGAGCTGCCAGAATTGAAGGTGAAACAGCAGAAGATTTTGGATGCCATAGCTGAAGGTGTGATTTTAAAGAAGCTTCAGAGTCAGGAAATGACTTTGAGAAAAGATATTGATTTTTTGAAAGGAGAGCTGCAGACAAAAAATAATGAAGGAATGGAGAATAGAAAACATATTGAAAAATTATTGGATAGTATAAAATTCAAAGAAGAATTAGTGAACTGCCTTAAAATTTCTGAAGAATATAAAGAGAAAATAGATGATGGAATTATTGTCTTAAAGGATTATGAAAATATACAGAATCGAAAAAACAGTTTGCTTGAAGATATAAAAGACAGCAGTACAAATATTGAAAATGAACGTAAAAAAGGCAAGACTATGCAGGAGAATATGGATGAGAAGCAAAAGTTAATAGATAGAGCTGAAGATCAATTAAAAGAGCTCATGAAAAATTGTCCGGGAGATGAAAATACACTTCTGGATTTTCAGAAAAAGGTGGTGGAAATAAAAAGTAAATGGGATAAATACGGAGATTACAAGAATATTATAGAGAAAAATAAAAAAATTTTACATAATTTGAAGAAAGAATTAAAAGATAAATCCAGTACAGAATCCGCTCTGAGGTTTAGAATCCACAAATTAGATGAAGAAATAAAAAAATGTGAAAGACATAGTATGGCAAATATTCTCAGAAATACGCTGTCAGAAGGTGATTTATGCCCTGTATGCGGTTCTGTTTACTGTGGTGGGAGAACTCTGGATGAAATTGATACAGGTTCTGTGGAAAAATTGAGAAAACATTTGGGGGAAAAACAGCGAGATCTCGAAAATATGTCTGAGGAGATAATAAAGATACGAACAGTTGTTGAATCAGAACAGAAAATCATAGGAGAAAATGGTAAAAAACTAAATGAGCTGGGAGAAAGTTTCAAGTCAACTCCGGTTGAGTTTATTCAAAATGAATTCACTCAGTTGAGAAACAGAGTTTATCTATTTAACAGCAGAAAGTCCGAACTTGATAAAAAGATCAAGAGTTTGAAGGAAGAAAAGAATTTTTTGAATATAGAATATAATAAAATTAGTGCGGCACGAAGTCAAAATGAAATCCAGATGAAAAAATTAAAACAGAATCTCAAGGAGGAGGATGAAAAATTTAAAATAGAAGAAAAAAAGTTATGTTCACTCAAAGCTGAATTGGGGATTGTAGATTTTAAAGGCAAAAAAAATGAGATAAATGAAAATGAAAGGAAAAAAGCTGATCTGGAAATTGAAATAAGAAAACTCAGGGACAATTTAACTGCAGCTCAATTGCAGGGAGAAACACTCAGCAGCGAAATTGCAAGTTTGAAGGGAAAATTGAATGAGAGGCAAACTGAATTTAGGGAAAAAAATAAAAATATGCTTGAAAAGAAAAGAAGTATAAAAAATAGAGTGGGAGAAGTAGAGGATCTTGAATATCTCAATAAACAAGTATCAGCACATATAGAGAAAATAGAAATGGAATATGTAAAAGTTAAGGGAGACAGTAAAAAGGCACAGGTGAAATACGATGAATATAAAAATAAGATAATAGCATGCCAGAGCAATTTGGTAAGTTCTAATGAAAGAAAGTCAGATGAAAGTGAAAAACTTGAAAGAGTTTTAAATGATCAGCATTTTGAAAACACTGACCAGGTCAAGAAGAGTTTTATAAATAAACTTGAGATCAATGAGCTCAATAAAAAAATACATGAGTACAGGGATTCACTGGTTAAATTAAAGGGTACCGTAGAAAATCTCCGTGAGAAGATAGGTGGAAAAACTTTGACGGAGGAGCAGTGGCTTGAGATACAAAATATTAAAGACAAAAAAAGTTGTCAGTTGAAAAATTTATATGAATGCAAAATAAGGTTACAGGAAGAGGTTAATTCAATAAATACAAAGCTTCTTCAATTAAAAGATGTTCTAAAGAAAAAGGAAAAAGTTGAGCATAAACTGGCGCTCCTGGATGATCTTGAGAAGTTATTCAAGGGGAAAAAATTTGTGGAATTTGTTGCAGGCAATCAACTGAAATATATATCCCTGGAAGCAGATAAAAAGTTAAAGGAAATCACATGCGGGAACTATGGGTTGGAAGTTGATGAAGATGGCAGATTTTTTATAAGGGATTATAAAAATGGAGGCAAAAAAAGAGATGCGTCCACTTTGTCGGGAGGAGAGACTTTTGTGACCTCATTGGCACTGGCGCTGGCATTGTCATTACAGATACAGCTAAAAGGCAGGGCGCCTCTGGAGTTGTTTTTTTTAGATGAAGGCTTTGGAACACTGGATGAAAATTTACTTGAAACAGTCATGGATTCACTGGAAAAGATCCATAATGACAAATTGTCAATAGGTATAATAAGTCATCTAGAATCCATAAAGGAAAGGATGCCGGTGAAGCTCATCGTTACTCCAGCTGAATCTGGAATGGGCGGGAGTAAGGCTAAAATTGAATTAGGTTAGAACATTTTATTAAAATACAGAGAGTATTCAGTATAATGATAGGGGGAGTTTATGGTGAAAAGTATAAAGAATATATCTGCTATAGGGATGGGAGCTATTGGCTGTGCCTATGTTAGCAAGTTGTACGATCTGAATCCTGGGGGATTGAAAGTTATAGCAGGCGGTGAAAGAGCTGAAAGATATAGAAAACATGGATTTATAATAAATGGTAAAAGATATGATTTTAAATATGTAGCACCAGAAGAGAAAACTGAACCTGCAGATTTGATTATTGTTTCCGTGAAAGCAAATCAACTTTCCCAGGCTGTGGAGGATATGAAAAATCAAGTTGGGGAAAATACAATTATAATATCTCTCATGAATGGAATTACCAGTGAAGAGATAATAGGAAAAAGATATGGAATGAATAAGATGCTCTATTCTCTCTGTATTGCCATTGACGGAAACCGCAGAGGAAATGTCATCTCTTTTTCCAGTTATGGAAATATAGCTTTTGGTGAAAAAACAAATAGTACTTACTCAGAAAAAGTACAGATTGTAAAAGAACTTTTTGACAGGGCAGATATACCTTACAGCATTCCAAAGGATATGATTCATTCCCTGTGGTATAAATTTATGATCAATGTAGGAATAAATCAGGCTTCAGCAGTTATAGGGGGAAATTATGGAGTATTTCAATCTGTAGGTGAAGCGAAAGAATTGATGGAGTCAGCTATGTGGGAAGTGGTAAGATTGTCTCAGAAAATGGGCATAAATTTGAGTGGACAGGATATTGAAAAATGGAATGAAGTACTTGCCACCATGCCTCCTCACAGCAATACTTCAATGTGTCAGGATATTGAATATGGAAGAAAGACTGAAGTTGATATGTTTGCGGGAACCGTATGCAGACTGGGAGGAAAATATGGAATAGACACTCCGGTAAACAGGACACTTTTAAATATAATAAAAGCAGTGGAGTCGAAAAATGATTTAAAGGTATAGATTTTATACTTTATAGGAGAAAATAGATGGAAGAGGATTATAAAAATCTTAAAATTGCAGAAAAGAGAACTAAGGTAAATGTGGTAGTATATGTGTTTTTATCTTTATTTAAACTCGGTATAGGATATTTTTTTAATTCCAAGGTTCTTTTTGCAGACGGCATTAATAATTCCACGGATATCATAGCCTCCCTTGCCATTGTTATAGGGCTTAAAATATCGAGGAAACCTGCCGATGAGGACCATGCCTATGGACATTTGAGGGCACAGACGGTATCTACCCTGGTGGCCTCTTTGATAATGATAGCCGTTGGAGCAGAGGTTTTTTACAATGCAGTATACTCTACAGTTTTTTTTAAGACCAAAGCACCGGATATGATGTCTGCAGTAGTTTCCATTATATGTACTGTACTGGTATATGCAGTGTACAGGTATAACAGGAAAGTGGCAGTTAAAATCAAGAGCCTGGCACTTATGGCTGCTGCAAAAGACAATCTTTCAGATGCTTGGGTCAGTTTTGGGGCCGCCTGTGGAATTATAGCTTCGCAGTTTGGTCTTCCCTGGATAGATCCACTGGCGGCGGTAATAGTGGGAATACTTATAATAAAAACAGGTATAGGGATCTTCAAGGAGTCCGCCCAAAGTTTAACTGATGGTTTTGACAGCAGGCAGCTGGACAAAATAATTGGAAAAATAAATCAAATTGAAGGCGTAGACAGCGTCAAGGATGTAAAGGCTAGGGTACATGGAAATAATATTTTACTTGATATTATAATAAGTGTCAGCTCTAAATTGACCGTACTGGAAAGTCATGGTATTACGGAAAAAATAGAAAATATGCTGAGCAGTGAATTTCAGATAAAATATGCAATTATACATGTAGAGCCGGCTTTGAAATAGGCCGTCATATCCAGATATCAAAGTTCAGAGTTGAAATATAAAACTCTGCAGATTTTCAAATTTGTCTGAAAACTGTTATTTTTGCTATAATGATAATAGGTAAAGGGGTGTGATATCGTGAAAGATAAAGAATTCTTTAAGAAGTTCAGGGAATATGCCTTTTACATTATTCTGGCTATTGGACTGGCACTTGTATGCAGAAGTTATGTTTTTGCCCGGACTGATGTAATAGGATCTTCCATGCAGCCGACTTTTAATGATAAGGATGTTATATTTATGGAAAAGATAAGCACTGAAACGGGACATATAAACAGAGGAGAAGTGGTCGTTTTCAACTCTCATGACGAGAATGAGGACAACTATATAAAAAGGGTTATAGGAATAGCTGGAGATAAAATTGAGATAAAGTCCGGAGAGGTTTATTTAAATGGAAAAGTTCTCACTGAAAGTTATCTTCCAGAAGAAGTTGTAACTGAGGCCAATTCAGCTGTTGCGGAGTATGTTGTGCCCGAAGGTTATATTTTTGTGCTTGGGGATAATAGGAAAAATAGTACCGACAGCAGAATAATAGGGCCTGTAAATTTAAAGGATGTTAAGGGACATGTAATTTTAAGAGTGTATCCTTTTAAGAATATAAACTACTTTAAATAATTACAAATGGAGTTTGCTTATTATTTTAATGAGGGCGATTTGATAATTGATAATTTAAGTTACGAAGTTAAAAAATCAGGGGAAACAGTCAATCTTACCCCCATAGAATACAAAATACTTTCAGTTATGGTAAACCATCCTGAAAAGATTTTTACAAGGGAGGAACTTATATCTATTGCGCTGGAGAAAAATTTTGATGGATACAACAGAGCCATTGATTCACATATAAAAAATTTAAGACAGAAAATAGAAACTGATTCCAAAAAGCCTGCATATATTTTAACTGTAAGGGGAATAGGATATAAGTTTGGAGGAATAAAGGGCAAAGCTGAATAATTGATTACAGGTTTAACATGATGTATAATGAGTTCTACAGGAGGCGATATTGCATGGATAAAATTTCAAGTTTCACTGTCAATCATTTAAAATTAATACCAGGTGTTTATGTTTCCAGAAAAGATAAATTTGGAGATGTAGTTCTAACCACATTTGATATAAGAATGACAAGCCCTAATGACGAACCTGTTATGAATACAGCTGAAGTTCATACTATTGAGCATTTGGGAGCAACTTTTTTGAGAAATCACAGCACTTATGGAGGTAAAACCGTATATTTTGGACCCATGGGTTGCAGAACCGGATTTTATCTGATTTTGTATGGAGACTATGAGTCAAAGGATATCGTGGATTTGCTGGTGGAAATGTATAAATTTATCTTGAATTTTGAAGGTGACATACCCGGTGCTGCTCCAAAAGACTGCGGAAATTATTTGGATATGAATCTTCCTATGGCGAAGTACTGGGCAGATAAATTTCTCAAAGAGGTCTTGACAGACATCTCGGATGAGAGGTTGAATTATCCTGAATAATACAATACAATTTATAAAAGGTTGCTTCTATCTATTTTGAGCAGAAGTAACTTTTTTAAATTTTATATGTAAAATTATACTTGATTAATTAAAGTTTATGTAGTATTATCAGATTGTAGATTATATAAATGTAATGATGGGAAGAGTAGATTGTACGATGCTATTTTAGAGAGAATTTTCGTGTGGTGTGAGAAAATTTTAGCGGGAGACAATTGAAATGCATCCTGGAGCACTGAATTGAACTTGAGTAGGTTTCAGCGGAAACAGCCGTTAAAATGTTAAGGTATGATTGTACCGACAATGAGTTTTTCTTTCCTGCATAGGTTGTTTTTATGCAGTACTTGAGGGATAAACAGAGTGGAACCGTAGAAGTAAAACCTTCTGCCTCTGTAAGGGGCGGAAGGTTTTTTGTTTTTCATAATTCCGGAATTTGAAAAATATTAAACAACAGCTTCAACAGCAAAAATTTGTAATTTAAAGGAGATTGTTATATTATGGAAGTTTTTAATGATATTAAGGAAATGATAGGAAAAACACCTATACTGAAAATAAACAAATTTGATCTAAAAGATGGAGTTAATATATATGCCAAACTTGAAAATTTTAATCCAGGAGGCAGTGTAAAAGATAGAATTGGCGATTATATGATAAGAAAAGCAGAGGAAAGCGGTAGATTGAAGAAAGGCTACACTATAGTTGAAGCTACTGCAGGCAATACTGGTCTTGGAATTGCGCTGGGGGCTTTAAACAGGGGATACAGGGTTATATTTGCAGTGCCGGAGAAATTTTCCATAGAAAAACAGGTGTTGATGAGGGCGCTTGGAGCGGAGATAATTCATACTCCAGAGGAAGATGGAATGAGAGGTGCTATTGAAAAATCCAAGGAGATTTTAAATCAGATACCAAATTCCATAGCTTTGGGACAATTTGAAAACAATGATAATCCCGAGGCACATTATGCTACTACAGGTCCTGAAATATATGAACAGTTAGGCGGGAAAATAGATTATTTTGTGGCTGGAGCAGGTACCGGCGGAACTTTTACAGGTGTGGCAAAGTATTTAAAGGAAAAGGACAGCAGCATAAAGGCCATACTGGCGGATCCGGAAGGCTCTACCCTTGGCGGTGGCACTGAAGAGCACGGTTATGCTATTGAAGGCATAGGAAATGATTTCCTGCCGGACACTATGGATATAAAATTGGTTGATAAAGTTATAAAGGTAAATGATGATGAAGCTTTTAGATTGGTGAGAGAGCTGGCAAAAAAGGAAGGCTTGATAGTTGGATCATCCTCTGGTGCAGCTCTTGCAGCAGCGTTGAAATTGGCAGATACCATAGATGGAGGAAATATAGTAACTATATTTCCAGATAGGGGAGACAGATATTTCAGTAAAAATTTGTATGAATAAAAAGATTCCTATTGACAAAAAGAATAAAGAATTGTATATTGGATATAAATTAAATATAAGTGATTTGCAATATTTGTAGACTTTCTTATCGAGAGAGGCGGAGGGACTGGCCCTGTGATGCCCGGCAACCGATTGTAATTTTTACAGTAAATGGTGCCAATTCCAGCAGGTAAAACCTGAAAGATGAGAGATAATGGGATTTATGCTTCCTGTGGTTTCTCACAGGAAGTTTTTTAATGTAATTGTATAAAATCAAATATTATAATTCTTATCAAGAGTGGTTAAGGGACTGGCCCTATGATACCCGGCAACCAGATATACATTTAGTTCGTATATCTAGGTGCTAATTCCAGCAGGTATATCCTGAAAGATGAGAGACAATGGAATCTATCTATATGTCTTCTCACATATAGATTTTTTACTTGGAGGCATAAATAAGATGTACGATAATGCAGGTAATAAATTACTGAAAAAAGATCTTAAAAATAGGCATATTCAGATGATAGCTATTGGAGGTGCCATAGGTGTGGGATTGTTCTATGGCTCTGCAGATGCTATTAAGACAGGCGGACCTGCTATTATTCTGGCATATTTAATAGGAGGACTGTTCATTTTTTTCATTATGAGGGCCTTGGGTGAGCTGGCTGTAGATGAGCCAAATTCGGGTTCCTTCAGTGCTTATGCTACCCGTTACCTGGGAAATTTTGCAGGCTTTTTTTCAGGCTGGACATATTGGTTTCAGGCTACAGCTACTGTTATGGCAGAACTCACTGCCATGGGGGTATATGTTCAATTTTGGCTTCCACAGTTTCCAAAATGGATTACTGCACTTATATTTTTGATCATACTCATTGCAGTCAATTTAGTTGGAGTTAAAGCTTACGGTGAATTTGAATTTTGGTTTGCCCTTGTGAAAGTGGTTGCCATAGTATGCATGATTATTTTTGGAATGCTTATTATATTATTTGGATTTAATAATGGAGGGCATTCTATTGGATTTTCTAATATATGGAGTAATGGAGGATTTTTCGCCAATGGATTTAAAGGGTTTGTGCTTTCTTTTGTTTTTGTCAGTTTTGCATTTGGAGGGGTGGAACTTATTGGCATAACGGCGGGAGAGGCAAGGGATCCACAAAAATCTATTCCAAAAGCTATCAACGATGTATTTTGGCGTATACTTATCTTCTATGTGGGTTCTGTGCTGGTGATGCTGGCACTTTATCCCTGGAATAAAATTGGAGTTGCAGGAAGTCCCTTTGTATTGGTGTTCTCTAAAGTAGGTATTCCTGCAGCTGCTTCAGTCATAAATTTTGTAATTTTGACAGCTGCCCTTTCCGGCATGAACAGTGCCCTGTATATAAATGGCAGAATGCTTTACAGTCTGGCACTAAACGGTAATGCTCCCAGGGTATTTGGAAAGTTGAATAAATCCGGATCACCCTATGTAGGAACACTCTTCAGTACGGCTGTGGCATTGATTGCTGTAGTTTTAAATTATTTCATGCCGGAAAAATTTTTTACATATATTTCTTCAACAACAACTATAGCCATTCTGACTGCCTGGGGTACGATTCTTATAACACAATTGAAGTTCCGCAGAAAAAAAACTATGGAGGGGCAGAAAATTGCTTTTAAAATGCCTTTTTACCCTTTTTCCTCATACATTACAATAATTTATCTGCTGGCTATTGTTGTTACAATGGCATTTTTGCCAGCTACCCGCATTGCCCTTTATGTTGCGCCTGTATGGGTATTGGCCATGGTGGGAATATATAAATTACTTCATTATAGTGAACAATCAAAATTATCATATATAAATGGTAAATAGAAAAGTTAAATAAATTGGAGGGATAAAGATGAGTAGATTATTTACATCAGAATCAGTTACAGAGGGACATCCTGATAAAATTTGCGATCAAATATCGGATGCAGTCCTGGATGCTGTTATTGAACAGGACAAATATGGAAGAGTGGCTTGCGAAACAGTCGTAAATACGGGGCTTGTGCTTCTAGTTGGAGAGATATCCACTAAGGCCTATGTGGATATACCCAAGATAGTGAGAAAAACTATTGAAGAAATAGGGTATACAGGTTCAAAATTTGGATTCGATGCCAGCAATTGCGCGGTTATAACATCCATAGATGAGCAATCTTCAGATATTGCCCTGGGAGTAAATGAATCACTGGAGGCAAAACTGGGAGAAAAAGATGATATAGAGGCAATAGGTGCAGGGGATCAGGGGATGGTTTTTGGATTTGCCACAAATGAGACACCTGAATATATGCCTCTTCCAATAGCGTTGGCTCACAGACTTTCGAGAAGATTGGCCGATGTCAGGAAAAATGGCATTATTCCATATTTAGGACCAGATGGTAAAACCCAGGTTACAGTAGAATATGAAGGAGAAAAACCTGTGAGAGTAGATACAATTTTGATATCCTCACAACATGAAGAAAATGTGGGACATGACCAGATTGAAAAAGATATAATAGATAATGTCATAAAAACGGTAATACCTGAGAAATTTATAGATTCCAATACCAAATATATTGTGAATCCTACAGGAAGGTTTGTAAAAGGAGGTCCGGAGGCTGATTCAGGGCTTACTGGAAGAAAGATAATAGTTGATACCTACGGTGGATATGGAAGACATGGAGGAGGAGCTTTTTCGGGAAAAGACCCTACGAAAGTCGATAGATCCGGGGCTTATGCGGCAAGGTGGATAGCAAAGAATTTAGTGGCAGCAGGTGCTGCAGATAAAATAGAAGTGGAGGTTGCCTATGCTATAGGAGTGGCAAGACCTGTGTCCATAAGTGTGGATACTTTTGGAACGGGTAAAATATCTGATGAGAAAATAGTGGATATTGTAAAAAAGCTTTTTGACCTGAGGCCGGCAGCTATTATAAGGGATTTGGATCTTAGAAGGCCAATATACAAAAAGACAGCTGCTTATGGGCATTTCGGGAGAACCGACATAGATCTGCCCTGGGAAAGCCTTGATAAAGTGGATAAAATAAAAGAAGAATTAAATAAGGTGGTTGTATATTCTTAAGCCATAAATACTGTGAATTTTTATGAAAGGTTGACCAGAAATACTGGAGACCAGGCAAACTAAATTTTTAAGTTTGCCTGGCCTTTTTTATATTTTAATTATGCAAAAAA
The DNA here is from genome assembly GCF_042436595.1 of Clostridium sp. MT-14. Lineage (NCBI taxonomy): Bacteria > Bacillati > Bacillota > Clostridia > Eubacteriales > Clostridiaceae > Clostridium > Clostridium sp. MT-14. The sequence continues at coordinate 111,071 of NZ_JBHMIY010000006.1, read as the reverse complement.
GGAGATAATAAGATATGCCTATAAATTTTGCAAGGGAGATTGAAAAAAAGACATTTCAACATCCCTGCTATAACTGTATTGCACATAAGTATGCTAGAATGCACATACCTGTAGCTCCAAAATGCAATGTAAGCTGTAATTTCTGCAATAGAAAATATGATTGTGTAAATGAATCCAGACCTGGAGTTACAAGTGGAATTCTATCCCCAGAAGAAGCAAGGGATAAATTCAAGGTAGTAAAAAATAAAATAAAAAATTTGACGGTGGTTGGGATAGCTGGCCCAGGAGATCCACTTGCAAATTTTGAAGAAACCAAAAAATCCATAGAACTTATAAAAGAAGAATGCCCGGATATTACATTTTGCCTTTCCACCAATGGATTGATGCTTCCTGCTTATGCGGAGGAACTGATAAAATTGGGAGTCACACACGTTACAATAACCATAAATGCTGTAGACCCTGAAATAGACGCACAGATCTATAAATATATAAACTATAGGGGAAGCACTTTTGTAGGGCCGCAGGCAGGAAAAATTCTACTTGACAATCAGCTTACAGGTCTTAGATATCTTACAGAAAAAGGTATTGTGTGCAAAGTAAATATTGTGATGATAAAGGGAATCAATGATGCTCACATTCCTGAAATAGTAAAAAAAGTTAAGGAATGTGGTGCCTATATGACAAATATAATGCCTCTTATACCTGTAAAGGGAAGTGTATTTGAAAACAGGGATACTGTAGATGAATCTGAATTGAAAAGCATGAGGAAAAAATGTGAGCCCTATTTAAAACAGATGTATCACTGCAGGCAGTGCAGGGCAGATGCCATAGGGAGTTTGAATGAGGATGTATCGGCTCAATTTAGGAATTATAAGAAAAATGTAATTTCTATTGACAAATCTGAGAAAATATATAAAGATGACAATAAAACAGGTAAGGTGAACAGAGGTTATAGATTTGCAGTGGCCAGCAGTTCCGGAGATTATGTAGATGAACATTTTGGGCATGTATCTCAGTTTTATATATATGATGTATTAGATGAGAATATTAAATTTTATGAGAAAAGGGATGTGGAGAGGTATTGTAATGGCCAACAAGAATGTACTGGACATGATGATAGGATATCGGGTATTATAAAGTGCATAGAGGACTGTAATGGAGTGCTTGTACTGCGTATTGGCTTCGAACCTGTAATTAGGCTTCATGAGAAGGGGATAAAGGTATTTCAGATGTACAGTACTATAGAAGAGGGCATAGAAAAGGCAGTAAAATTGATGAGTCAGGTTGATAAATCAAGCGATTCTTAGATTCAGATGGAGGTTATGATTTAATGAAGGGAAAAATTTTGGTGAGTGCGTGTTTACTTGGAGAGAAGGTACGTTATGACAATGGAGATGTAGCCTGTCATGATCCGCGATTTTTAAGGTGGGCTAAAGAGGGGCTGCTTATAGGAATTTGTCCAGAAGTATCTGGAGGACTTCCTGTGCCGAGGCCGGATTCCCAAAGAAAAGGAGATAGGGTAGTCACTGGCAAGGGTGTTGATGTGACTTATGAATATAAAAGTGGAGCACAGAAAGCTCTTTCTCTTGCAAAAGAAAATGATGTTTCCGTTGCTATTTTAAAACAAGACAGCCCTTCTTGCGGGAGCTTGTATATATTTGATGGTACATTTAAGGGTGTTAAAAAGTCAGGCCAAGGTGTTACTGCTGAATTGCTGAGAAGGAACGGTATTAAAGTGTTTGGCGAAGATCAGCTGGATGAAGCTGAAAGAGAAATTAAAAAAATTACCTCAAATTCTTGACAATATGTGTATTAGATTATATAATTAGCCTTATATAGAAAAATAAACAAAATTCTTATCAAGAGAGATTGAGGGACTGGCCCTATGACGTCCGGCAACCTAAATTTATTTAACGGTGCTAATTCCAGCAGATTATATGTCTGAAAGATGAGAGAACAAGTACTTTCTTGTATTTTATCTTTGCAGGAAAGTTTTTTATTTGCAGGAGAAATTAGTGTGTATGTATTTTGTAAAAATTGAGATTTGATAATAATATTGAAAAGAGTTGACTAGAAACACTAGAGACTTATTTCTTGTTAGATGTAAGCTTCTGGTGTTTTTTGTATTTTGAAATATTTAGATAAAAAGGAGGATGATAATGAATGGATATAGATAGTAAAACTTATCTGGAAAATAAAAGTCATGAAAAAAATGCAGGGAAAATACTGAGCAAAATTTTTAGAAAAAGTATAGCTGTAGTGCTGTTTCTGGTTTTCTGGCAGGTTGCACCTATACTCGGGATAGTTGATCATCAATTTATACCTACTTTTACAGAAACAGTGGGTACTATTGTGAGTCTTACGCTCAAAAATGAAATGCTTGTTCATGTAAAAGTAAGTCTTTTAAGAGCTGGAGTGGGATTTTTGTTGGCCGGAATTATAGCCGTGCCTCTGGGATTTTTACTTGCAGGAGGATTTAGAAAGCTGGAGGAAATACTGGATCCGTTGCTGCAGATTCTGGCGCAGGTAAATCCTTTCTCATTGTTCCCGGTTTTTATACTTCTTTTTGGAATAGGAGAAGTCGCCAAGATCTCTATAATATTCTGGGTGTCCATATGGCCTATATTATTTAGTACTATAACGGGAGTGAAAACTATAGATCCGCTGTTGGTTAAGGCAGCTCAGGCCATGGGCACATCGAAAATAAAACTTTTTTGGAAAGTAGTTTTGCCGGGAGCTGCTCCAAGTATATTTTCAGGACTCAGGATGAGTGCAGGTAATGCATTTTTGATGCTCATAGCTGCGGAAATGATAGGAGCAAGCGCAGGACTTGGATGGATGGTGCTCAATTCAGAAGTTAATTTCCAAATTAACAGGCTGTTTGCAGCAGCGCTTACAATTGCCCTGTTGGGTATATTTATAAATAAAGCCATAGGTTTTGCAGAAAAAAAGTTGTAGTGTGGAAACAGGATTCTTTTGTATCTTAAAAATTTAATTATTTTGGGGGGATTTTCAATTGAAAAGTAAAAGGTTAATTTCAACAGTGGTTTCAATAGTTTTGGCAGCATCGTTTTTTTCCGGCTGTGGAGGAGAGAAGCAGGCTTCAACGAAAAAAAGCGGAGAACTTCAAGTTCTTAAGACCTGGAGCAGGAAGGATTGTACAGCTGCACCTATTATAGTGGCAGATAAGCTGGGATATTTTAAAGAACAGGGATTAAAAATACAGTACACAGGAGATACTCAACCGGCACAGCGTCTTCCTTCAATATTAAATGGAAATAATGATTTTGGAGATGCTCATCCTAACAATCTGGCAATTGCAGCTGAAGGAGGTGCAAAGGTGAAAGGGGTGGCCAGATCTATTGTGGAACCTCCGGACAGCGTAACTGACACCCATCTTCAGCATATGTGGTGGATAAGTAATAAAAACGGGCCTATAAAAACATTGGCAGATATCAATAAGTATCCAGGGAAAGTAAAAGTAGGTGCCAATTCAAGAAATTCCTGCGTAGATTTCCTGTCAGATATATTATTTGCTAAAAACAACATCTCCCTGGATAAAATTGAGTGGATTCAGATGCCGGATATAGAACAGGTATTGTCTTTAAAAAAGGGACTTATTCAAATTGCAGTAGTTCATCCGCCTTTTTATAAATCCATCGAGGAAAGCGGCATAGGGAATATATTGACTACAAGCAGACCTATAGCTGGTGAAAACGGAGGAACTTATCTCTACTATTTTTCTGATAAATTTATAAAACAGCATCCAGATGAAGTTGCCAAATTTATAGTGGCGGTTAAAAAGGCAGAAAGGTATATAAACAAAAGCATACCTGTTCCAAAGGAACGTGCTAAAGTCAACCAATGGGTATCAGATGCCATAGGAGTACCTGTAAGTGCCAACCACTATTATGCAGATGACGGGGTTATAAAGGACAAGGATATACAGCAGTGGATAGATGGAAGTAAGACAAGCGGTGCACTTCCTAAAAATGCAAAGGTGAAAGTCAGTGATATAGTTACTCATGAGTTTGACAAGTATGGAAATTTAGGGTCACAGCCAAATTATGTAGTTAAAGAATAATGTAATCATACTCAAATTTATAGAAGGGGAGTTTTAAATGAGTAAGATAATTGAAAAGTCAAAACAGGAAAGTGTAAATCTGAAGGATAAGCAGTATAAAATTGTTGTAGATAATATAAGAAAAGTCTACGATGTAAGGTCACAAAATGGACAGGGCAATGAAAAGTTTATAGCAGTGGATAATTTTAATTTAAAGGTGAGAAAAGGCGAATTCATTACAGTGGTGGGACCCAGCGGCTGCGGGAAATCAACCTTTCTGGACATACTGGCAGGATTGTCAAAACCTACTTCTGGAAATGTATATATAGATGGAAAATTGATCACAGGACCTGCACTGGATAGAGGAATCATTTTGCAGGGGTATGCACTGTTTCCATGGAGGACTGTAGAAAAAAATATTGAATTTGGCCTTGAGATAAAAAAGATACCTAAAGAAGAGAGAAAAAAGATAAGTGAAAAATTCATAGATTTAGTGGGACTAAAGGGATTCGAAAACAGGTATCCACATGAACTTTCAGGAGGAATGAAGCAGAGAGTTGCTATTGCCAGAGCACTGGCCTATGATCCTGAAGTGCTGCTTATGGATGAGCCTTTTGCTGCGGTGGATGCACAGACAAGGGAATCACTTCAGGAAGAGTTGTTGAATATATGGGAGAAGACCAATAAAACCATTGTATTTATTACCCACAGTATAGAGGAGGCTGTTTTTCTTGCAGACAGGGTGGTTGTTATGGCAACTAATCCGGGAAGAATCAAGGAAATCATAAATGTAAAACTTCCTAGACCAAGAATCAATTCTCAAATCAGAACTTCCCAGGAATTCAATTCCAATAGGAATAGGATATGGGAACTGCTTCACGGAGATGCTGATAAAAGACAGGCAGAAGTTTCTGTATGATGATTTTAAATTGAGGGGAGTAATATAAGACCGTGCATGAGGAAATATATGAAATTAAAAATGGCCTTCATTATTATATTTTGAAATATTTTGGAGTAATAGTGATTTTGATTCTGTGGCAGGTTCTTCCTGAAATTGGCATACTAGACTCCCAATTTATTCCCTCATTGTCAGAAGTACTGGTTCAATTATACGAGATGTGTCTAGAAAGTGAATTGCTAGTACATGTTGCTGTAAGTCTTTGGAGGGTACTTATAGGACTTATTATAGCAGCTGTCATTGCAATACCTCTTGGATTTCTACTGGGAGGATGGCTGACTCGGGCAGCGGATATACTGGATCCACTTTTTAGAATATTTTCTCAGGTGAACCCATTTTCACTGATGCCTGTATTTATATTGTTTTTTGGCATAGGGGAAGCGGCAAAATTAGCAGTGGTGGCGTGGGTGTGTCTGTGGCCTGTTTTGTACAATACCATATCGGGAGTAAGGAGAGTGGATCCTATTCTCATTAAAACTGCATTGTCCATGAATGTGTCCAAATCCGAGATGCTTAAAAAGGTGATTGTGCCGGGAGCAGCGCCTTCCATATTTTTAGGACTTAGAATAGGAGTTGAAATGTCGTTTTTTATGCTTATAGCAGCGGAGATGATAGGTGCTACTGCAGGAGTGGGATGGCTTTTCCATAATTCTGCCATGAACAATCAAATACCAAGAATGTATGCAGCAGGTGTTTGCATTATAGTTCTGGGAATTATTTTAAATAGATTTTTGATATACATCCAGAATAAATTGTTTTTCTGGAAGGATTCAACACATGTCTTTAGTTTTGCCAGATGGAAGAAAAGCGTAACTAGATTTAACAAAATGCAGGTGGTATCCATAGTTTCAATTGTTGTTGTAGTTATAGGTATTGGAAGTTATGCCGCCCATATTTCCAAAGTTACGGACATTGACAGTGATACCCAGATGAATCATATGAAGATGGATGAGGATAAGCACATGAATATGAAAACAGATGACAATATGAAGATGGATGAGGATAAGCATACAGACATGAAGACAGATGATCATATGAATATGGACAAATAAGTTATATAGGTGGAGATTTAAGTGAAATATAACAGAGATATTTTTTATAAGCTGTTGGTGATATTTGCATTTATTGCAGTATGGGAAATTGCAAGTAGACTGGAAATAGTAAATCCTCTTTTTATTCCGCCATTTTCAAGTGTGATTTTAACTTTGAGGAATATGTTTATATCTGGAAATCTTGCTGCAAATATAGGCATAAGCGTGGAAAGGGCACTAGTGGGTTTTATTATATCCATTATAATTGGAATACCGCTTGGATGCCTGCTTGGAGGATGGTTCTCAAAAGTTGATTTGATGGCAGAGCCTGTTATAGAAATATTTTCACAGGTAAATCCGTTTATATTGTTTCATGTACTTATCTTGTTTTCAGGTATTGGTGAAATTCCCAAGATCGTCATAATTGCATGGACATGTACTTGGCCTATAATGTTCAACACAATATACGGAATCAGACATATGGATTTTTCCATAATAAAAACTGGAAGGGGATTTGGACTTGAAAGGTGGAAACTTTTTTGGAAAGTAGGTATGCCTTCAATTTTACCTTCAGTGTTTGTGGGAATCAGAATAAGCGGCGGGTATTCATTTTTTATGCTCATAGCAGCAGAAATGATGGGAGCAAGTTCAGGACTTGGATGGCTGATTTTAAACAATCAGGAGAATTATGCCATAAAAAACATATTTGCAATTGCCATTATAATAGCCTTCCTTGGGTTGCTTATGGATACTGTAATAAAATTTGTTGAAAATAAATTGTTGGGGTATAAAAGCGAAAAAATGTCCAATGGTATCAATTTGAATGGAGGGTATAATTTATGAAATTTGATTTAAATACTTCTGTAGTGAAAACAAGGGAAGAACGACTGGGCACTATTATAGGATGGAAAACTGGAAAAGCTTCAGAGCTTTCCAGGGATTCTGCATATACTTGTTCGAGATGTAGGGATAATGGAGGAAAGAGACTCTGTGAAAATATAGGACCTTTTACACAGGGATCCAGCTGTAGTGAAAGAATGGTGGAATGTCAGGCTGGCGAGGTAAGAAATGCAATTCTCATTCAGCATGCTCCTATAGGATGCGGCACAAGCCAGATTGCATGTAATTCCATATATAGAAATGGCCTCAGAAATAGAAAATTGCCTATACAGAATATGAAGGTCATAAATACCAATATAAAGGAAACAGATATGGTATTTGGAGCTTCCAAAAAATTGGAACAGTCCATAGAGGATGCCTGGGACAGACATCACCCTAAAGCAATTTTTATTGCCACATCCTGTGCCACTGGAATTATAGGAGAGGACATAGATAGTGTAGCTTCCAAAATGCAGGAGAAATTTAAAATACCTGTTATTCCAATGTACTGTGAAGGGTTCAGATCCAAGCACTGGAGTACGGGTTTTGATGCAGCACAGCATGGAATACTCAGACAACTGGTGCGAAAAAATCCTAAGAAGCAGGAGGATCTGGTGAATGTAATAAATCTGTGGGGCAGTGATGTCTTTACACCAATATTGTCTAGACTCGGGCTAAGAGTCAATTATGTAGTGGATATGGCTACAGTGGAGGATCTGGAGCAGATGTCAGAAGCTGCAGCTACGGTTTCATTTTGTAATACGCTGTCTTCTTATCTGGCAGCAGGCCTGGAACAGCAGTTTGGAGTTCCAGAAGTAAAGGCGCCTCAGCCCTATGGAATAGCTGGAACTGATGCATGGATAAGGGAAATCGGAAGGGTTACTCACAGAGAAAAGAGTGCAGAGATATATATAGAAGAAGAACACAGGAGAATAACCCCTAAAATTGAAGAGCTCAAAAAATCTTTAAAGGGCAAAAAAGGTTATGCAGCTACAGGTTCAGCCTATTCCCATGGACTTATTGCAGTGCTTAAGGAATTGGGAATTGAGGTTGATGGTTCATTGGTATTTCACCATGATCCATCTTATGATGACAATGATCCTAAAAAAGATTCTCTGAAATTTGTAGTAGATAATTATGGTGATGTACCAAATTTTAGTGTTAGCAATAGACAGCAGTATCAATTTTATGGACTGCTTAAGAATATAAATCCTGATTTTATTATAATAAGACACGGTGGACTTGCACCACTGGCTGCAAAGATGGGAATTCCAGCAGTCCCTCTGGGAGATGAACATTTTGCAGTAGGCTATCAGGGTATTATAAATTTGGGAGAAACTATATCGGATATACTTGCCCGTAAAAAATTCAATGAAGATCTTAGACTGCATGTGAAGCTGCCTTATACGAAATGGTGGCTTCAGCAGAAGGATCCTTATATACTTCAAAAACAACATTGATATTTGTAGAATAGGAGTGAATAAATTGCCAGATATAAAACTGAAATGCGAAGATAAAGGTTCTAATAGAGCTGTGAAAAAATCAAATTCCATTGAACAGATAAGATATGGCTGTGCTCTTGGAGCCATGCATACTGCTTTTGCAATTCCAAGGGTTATACCAATTGCCCATTGCGGTCCTGGCTGTGTTGACAAACAGACGGCCAATATAGCTTTTTATAATGGCTTCCAAGGCGGCGGCTACGGCGGGGCTTCTGTTGTACCCAGCAGCAATATCTATGAAAAGGAAGTGGTGTTCGGAGGAGAGGACAGACTTCGTGAGCTTATAGATGCCACTTTTAAGGTACTGGATGCAGATTTGTTTGTAGTGATGACAGGTTGTATACCAGACACTGTAGGAGATGATGTGGGGTCTGTGGTAGGAGAGTTTCAGGCAAAAGGTCTTCCTATAGTTTATGCGGAAACAGGAGGATTCAAGGGGAATAATTTTATAGGACATGAGTTGGTTACAGAAGCTATTATAGATCAATATGTTGGGGATTATAGTGGTCCTCTTGAAAAAGGGCTTGTAAATGTATGGTCTCTTCTGCCTTTTCACAATACTTTTTGGAGGGGTGATCTGGTGGAAATAAAGAGGATATTGGAAGGTGTTGGGCTTAAAGTAAATATTTTATTTGGCCACGAATCCCAGGGGGTATCGGAGTGGAAAAATATAAAAAAGGCCCAATTTAATCTGGTCTTATCTCCATGGCTGGGACTTAAAACTGCGGAACACTTAAAAGAGAAATATGGTCAGCCATATCTGCATATCCCCACGATTCCAATAGGAGCGAAGGAAACCAGCAGTTTTTTGAGAAAAGTAGTTGATTTTGCAGGTATTGATAAAAGCAAAGCAGAAAAATTCATAGAAAATGAGGAGAAAAAATACTATGAATATCTTGAAGATTTTTCTGATTTTTATGCTGAATACTGGTGGGGACTTCCGGCGAAATTTTCCGTTATAGGTGACAGTGCGTATAATCTGGCACTTACAAAATTTTTGGTAAATCAGCTTGGGCTCATACCTGCCAGGCAGATTATCACTGAAAATCCACCTGAGAAATACAGAGAAGCCATTAAAAATGAATACAAGCATATAGCAGATGATGTTTCTACAGATGTGGAATTTGATGAAGACAGCTATGTTATTCATGAAAAGATAAGAAACACTGATTTTGGACATAAGCCCCCTATTATTTTTGGAACCACCTGGGAAAGGGATCTGGCCAAAGAATTAAAAGGATTTATAGTGGAAGTCGGATTTCCTGCATCCTATGAAGTTGTACTATCTAAATCCTATATAGGATACAGGGGAGCACTTACTTTAATTGAAAAGATATATACAACCATAGTCAGTGCCAGTGCGTAATTTGTTATTTTGCAGTTTATTAAAAAATTTAAAATAAAAAAGATAGAGATATGGAGGAATAATATATGAGACAAATAGCTATTTATGGAAAGGGCGGCATAGGAAAATCTACAACTACACAAAATCTCACAGCAGGATTGTCTGAAATCGGCAAGAATGTCATGGTAGTGGGCTGCGATCCAAAGGCAGATTCCACGAGGCTGCTTTTAGGAGGAGGGCTGGCACAGAGAACAGTTTTGGATACTCTGAGAGAAGAGGGTGAAGATGTAGATTTAGATTATATAATGAAAAGAGGCTTCAATGGTATAAGGTGCGTTGAATCCGGAGGACCTGAGCCGGGAGTTGGCTGTGCAGGAAGGGGAATTATAACTTCTATAAATATGCTGGAAAGACTGGGTGCATATACGGAAGATCTTGATTATGTTTTCTATGATGTGCTGGGTGATGTGGTGTGCGGAGGTTTTGCTATGCCTATTCGTGAAGGAAAGGCCAAGGAAATATACATTGTGGCCAGCGGTGAGATGATGGCACTATATGCAGCCAACAATATATCGAAGGGTATAAAGAGATATGCCAACAAAGGCGGAGTGAGACTGGGAGGAATAATATGTAACAGCAGAAAGGTAGATAATGAAAAGGAACTGCTGAAGGCATTTGCTGAAGAACTTGGTACACAACTTATTTATTTTATTCCCAGGGACAACGTGGTGCAGAGAGCTGAAATTCATAAGCAGACTGTAATACAGTTCGATCCTGATTCGAATCAGGCGGAGGAGTACAGATCTCTTGCGAAAGCAATAGAGGGAAACAAGAAATTTGCGATACCGAAACCTATGTCGCAGCAGAGGCTGGAGGAAATATTTCTGGAACATGGACTTATAGACAAAAATCTAAGTGCTGTCTAATTTCCATATGAGATAGGTGATAATAGTATATTGATAGAGATGAGCTTGATTAACGTTAAAATTAAAAAATTATTTTGTCATCAAGTAATTATGACGCCTATGGTAATCTATTTTTTAGCACAACGAACTAAACTAAATATTTTATAAAGTTGACTAGAAATGCTAGAGACTGTTCTTATTTTAAATAATGAGGTCTCTAGCATTTTTATTAGGTGAGTTATTTACAAAGAATAATGATGATATATGGGTATAGATTCCGAGAAATTATGGTTCAGCTTTTGGACTACAAATTTTGAGGGAACTATTCCCTAATTTTTATGCATTATTAAAAAAGAAGGAATAATCCTTGGAAATAACTCCTGAATAGATATTCCTACTTCCTGAGAAGGAAGATTGCAGAATAAATAATTTATTTGCGGCAGCTCCTTTTTCTTTATGCCTGAAAAGTAGTTGGAATTTGAAGGATTAGTTACCAAAACTAGTTTGCCGGTTGCAAAATGATTGCACTGATACTCTATTTTTGTTAATGGAATAAATGAATAAACTATATCTAAAATTTCATCTTTCAACATCTGAAGTAAATCAAGAGAGTGAGCAATTGTTATTTTTATGGATATGTCATTGGTGCTTTTTAGAAAACAGCTAATTTAACAATTCTTTTTGCATTATACAGATGATCTCAAATATATATATAATATTGGAGTGAAATAAAGGAGTGATTCAAATTGGAATCAAATATTATTCTATTGGTAATATTGGCAGCTTCAATATTAGGAAAAGCTAATTCTGTGGCAATTGCAGCCTGTATACTATTAATTATTAAACTCTTAAATATAGATAAGTATACTTTCCCGTATATAGAGAATCATGGAATGTTTATAGGACTAGTATTGCTTATAGCTGCTATTTTAATTCCAATTGCAAATGGAAAGGTTACATCTACAAATATAAAAAATGTATTTACTTCCTGGGTTGGTATCGCAGCATTATTGGTTTCTCTATTTACTACCTATTTAAGTGGACTTGGACTACAGTATCTTACTGTTCAAGGTCATGGTGATGTAATGCCAGCCCTAATATTAGGTGCAGTAATAGCTGCTGCTTTTCTGGGTGGAGTACCAGTAGGACCTTTGATTACTTCTGGTATACTTGCATTGGGACTCAAGTTATTTCATAGATAATATGAACTCATGGAGGTTATAAAAAATTGTTTTGTTGGCAATCCAACACTTAAGGTGACATTATCACAAGTTAATAACACATATATTAATTAAATTAATCTGTTTTTTAAACAAATTTGACATAATTAAAAAGGCAAGAAATGCGCTATCACTGATAGAAGCCTTTCCTGCCTAAAATTTTACATTCCCTCCAGCTTGACAGCTGTTTCAGTATTAATTTCTGATATACTCAATCTTGCCGTCAATCATGGTCATATCAACATCTAGGTTGTAAATATCCATTGGATCAATGGATAGGATGTCCCTAGATAAAATAATCATATCTGCTAATTTACCTACTTCAATGCTGCCCTTAATTTTCTCCTCAAAAGAAGCATAAGCTGCATTATAAGTAGAGCATCTGATGGCCTCCGGAACGCTGACAGACTGTGTTCTGTCACACTGAACATTTTTATTTCTGTCATAACGGTTTACCGCACCGTCAATTGCCTTCAGTCCATAAGGACCTGAAGGTGCATCACTGTGTAAAGAGCACGTAATCCCCGCATCCAGCATACTCCTAAGGGCTCCGAAATATTTCATTCTTTTTTTCCCATAGAATTTTTCATAATTTGCACCAAATGCTGCCACTAATCCGGCATTTACACTGGGACAAATGTTCATTTTTGCCATACGGTCAATCAAATCTTGATCAGTTAATGTGCAGTGTTCTATTCTATGCCTTAAGTCAGGGCGTGGATTAGTTTTAAATGCTTTTTCATATCCTTCCACCATAAATTCTACGGCCATATCTCCGATGGCATGAGCAGAAGCTTGACATTCGGCATCATTTATTTTTTTGATATACTCTGCAACTTCTTCCCTCTCCCAGCCTCTTTCACCTTTTAATTCAGGATCATGGCTGTATGGTTCTCTGGTAGCACATGACGGTGCTCCGCTGCCTCCGTCAATCATGAATTTGCAGGTACCGATCTTAAAATGTTCATCTCCTAAACCCGACATAAGCCCCAGATCCATCCAGTGTGCATTTTGTTCAAGAGAATACGGCTTTCCGAAAATGCTGTGAAGCATCATGTATGAACGTACTCTAAAGATTTTATTCCGGCAGAGCTTCTGCATGGTGTGATAAGATGAGGGCCCGCATTCCCCACAATCATGAATTGAAGTGATACCGGCTTCTAAAAGCTGCTTGTGGGAAATCATTGCTGCCCTGATTTGTGCTTCTTCAGTATAATCCACCTGACCCCACAGCCAAAAATGTGTATGTCCACGAACCAGTCCGGTTAATTTTCCATCTGCAACTTCCACTTCACCATCAGGATACTTTTTTGCATCCTCCGGTTTGTATACGTTTAGATAAGCCAATGCCTTGCTATTATACATGCAAATATGTCCGCCAACATGCATGCAGTGAACAGGATTGTCCGGAGCCGCTGAATCCAATTCCTCTAAAGACGGAGGACGCTTCTCCTTCAAAAGCAGCGGTTCATATCCCATCATAGATATCCACTGTCCCGGCTTTTTCAGTTTCACAGCTTGACGAATTATATCCAGTATTTCTGAGACTGATCTGCGATTACGAGTATCGATCATTGCCGCATCTATTTTTGCTTCCAGCAAACCATTAAGGATAGGATGGTAATGAGAATCAATAATTCCAGGCATCAAGGTACGTCCTTTCAGGTCTATGACCTTTGTGCCTTGGTCTATTATTTTCTCCAATCCTTCGTCGGTTCCTGTATAAACTATCTTATTACCTTTCACTGCCACGGCCTCAACTATTTCATCTTTTTCATTAACTGTGATTACCTTTCCATTTTTGAAAGCGTAGTCAGCATAGGAATAATCAAATTTCATTTAGCTCCCTCCAATTTTAATGTGCTTTAGTAATTTCTACGTTGTTCAGTTCTATCTGTTTTTTGCCCTTTTTAAATGCTTTAGACGGGAATGCATACATCATGATGACCATTATTATAAGTGAAAGAATGATTCCAGTTGTCTGTGCATTCAATATCTTGAATAATTTAAATGCAGGAAATATATAAGTGATTATAAGTGTAAGGGCAACACCTGCTACTGCCGATACCGAAGCCGCAGCTGCAGTTGGCCTTGTTGAAAAAATACCGAAGAGCAGTGGTGCCGTTAGTGATACTGACATCAATGTATAAAATATTGTAAGTGCCGTTATTATATTAGGAAGAAATAGCGCAAGTATTACTCCGATAACTCCACTTGCAAATGTAACGCCTCTGCTCATTTTAAGTACTCCTTGATCCGACAGGTCTGGGTTTACAAAAGTCTTATAGATATCATTTGTAAATGAACCATTGAGCATATAAAGTACTGTATCTGCAGTACTGATTTCTGCAGCAAATACTGCTGCAAGAGCTATAGCTGATATTCCTGTAGGCAGCAGCTTCATCATGGCAGTAGGCAATGCTGAGTCCTGTGAAGCCAGATGAGGGAACATTGCAAATGAACACATACCTATTATTGCCGGTATGAATGCGAATAAAAACTGTACTACTGCATTGTACATCGTTCCTTTTCTTATAGTTGATTTGTCTTTTGCACCATAAACTATGCCTACCAGACCCGGGGATACAAAGAATGAAGGCGTCAGCATAAAGAAATATCCTAGTATCACAGTGGCTCCTAACCCGAAGAAACTGAAATATTTTGTGGTACTAACTGCGTTATTTAGATTAGCTGCAACTAAAGTCTCAAGTCCGCTAAAACCTCCCACGTGAGACAGCGCAAAGGGCACAGCAATGATAAATCCGGTTAATACTACTACTAATTTCAACACTCCAACATAAGCTGAAGATACAAGCCCTCCGAAGGCAAAGTATACGGTTACAACTATGGCACCTACGATAATTCCGGTTGTTTTAGGAATGCCGACGGTTACATTTAATATCCACGAAACACCCATTAATTGTGCTGCAAACAAAGCCAGGGTTCCTACAAACATCATAGTAGAAAATACACCTTTGAAATATTTTGAATATCTTTTATCCAGGAAGTCACCGCAAGTCATCAAATTATATTTGGTGGACAGCTCCCAGATTTTAGGCCCTACAAAATAAGCCAGAACCACACTGCCAATAGCAGAAGTTATCATCCACCATACGGCAGAAATACCTGATGTATAAGCAAGACCGGTGATACCAACTGTAGAACCGGCACCGATGTTCCCACCGATAAGCGTTGCAAACAGCAACCCGGGACCAAGCTTTCTTCCAGCTACCATAAAATCGTTTCCGCCCTTGACCCTTTTGGAAGCAACATAACTTATTAAAATAAGCGCCGCAATGTACAATACGATGGCTAAAACATAAATATTCATTAACTAATTTCCTCCTTTCAATTCATAATCCAGAATAAATATGAATTGAATATTAGTTTTTAAATTTAATATCCTTCTACCTTAGCATTAAAGCTGTATTCAGGTGAAGGAAAAGTTCCGTCCAAGGTTTCCTTATGAAACTGATTCAAACCCTCTACCATACTCTTCCTGATCTGCGCAAATCGTTTAACAAATTTTGGTTTGAAATCTCTATACATCCCCAGAAGATCCTGGGTAACCAGTACTTGGCAGTCAACATAAGGGCCAGCACCTATTCCAAGTACAGGAACTTTTATTGCTTTACTTAAAGCTTTTGTAACACAACTTGGAACACATTCAACCACCATAGAAAATGCACCGGCTTTTTCTATTACCTTTGCATCTTCAATCAGCTGTGCGGCACTCTCAGGAGTTCCTCCCTGAATTCTGAAGCCACCAAGCTGACTGGAAGTTTGGGGAGTGAGACCTATATGGCCCATAACAGGTATTCCCGCTTTTACAATAGCTCCAATTTTATCTGCCATTTCCACTCCGCCTTCAAGCTTTATACAGTCACAGCCTGTTTCTTTCATAAGCCTGTTTGCATTCATAATAGCCTGCTCACAGCTTACATTATATGACCCAAAAGGCATGTCACCTACAACAAAAGTATTCGGGGCACCTTTTACAACTGGTTTTATATGATGAACCATATCATCCATTGTAACACCTGCAGTTTCCGAATAACCAAGCATAACCATACCAAGAGAATCTCCTACAAGAATAACTTCAGACTCGCTATCGTTTACAATAGATGCTGTAGTGTAATCATATGCCGTAACATAAGTAAACTTTTTTCCCTCATCTTTATACTTTTGAAAATCCAATACAGTCATTTTTTTTTTCATTTTTTATCTCTCCTCATCTTATAATAATTTAGGCCTGACCTCATAATATAATTAAATTTACCGACAATAATTTAGTTATACATGAGGGACATTTTGGTTCTGTATAATAGAACTAAGTTCTATTTTATCTCATAATAGATTATATTCTACACAAAACTCATTATTCCTTCTTGAAAAATAAAAATTTTTTAAATATTTCAATACTTATTTTTAAGAATATTCATAAAATACTTGGTAAAATAAAAGAACCGACACCATTAAAATAGTGCCGGCTATTATGAACAATACTATTCTTTTATTATACCTATCTTGTACACTATTTCCTGAAGCAGTTTTATAAACTGTTTTTTCCTCTCATCGTTCATTCTTATGGTAGGCGTTGCAATACTAATTGCCGCAACTGATTGATTAAACTGATTTTTTATTGGAACTGCTATGCATATAAGACCCTCTATATATTCTTCATATTCAATCGCGTACCCATTTTGCTTGACAGCCTTTATTTGTTCCATTAATTTTTCGGGTGAGTTCACTGTATTATCAGTTATTTTTTCAAAGTTCAATTTTGTTATATCCACGTCCCCGGAAAAAGCAAGAATTGCCTTACCCAAAGCGCAGCAATAGACAGGAACCCTCTTTCCGATCTCCAGTTCAATTCTTAAAGGCTCTGCCGTTACTATTTTATCTATGAATACCACTTCATCTTTATCCAAAATAGCGAAATTTACTGTCTCATGGGATTTTCTATAAATTTCCTCCAAATAAGGCCTTATAATTTTCTTTAGTGGAATTCTGTTTGCTACCTTTGTTCCCAACTCAAATATTTTTAAAGTTGGATAATACTTGTTGTTATCCTTATTTTGATCTACATAGCCCATCGTCTTAAAGGTGCCCAGTATCCTGTGAACCGTGCTTTTTCCAAGCCCCAAGTTACTAGACAGCTCAATTATACTAATTTCACCATGCTCTATGAGATCTTCTAATACATTTAATGATTTTAGTAATGAATTAATGTTATAATCGTTTTTTCGAGCCATTATTTGCCTCCCTTGGATATATTAAGAATATTTTATTTGCTTTTCTCCAAAGCTTTAACAAGATTAGTCAATATTAAATTAACAGGGGTATCAATTGAAAATTTTTCTCCTTCATTGACAATAGCTCCATTAATTGTATCTATTTCAGTTTTTCTTCCATTTAGAATATCCTGCAGCATGGAAGATTTGTTTTCACTGGTAGCAAAGGCCACATCCATTACCTTTTTTACCATGTCGCTGCCATTGAATTCTGTCCCTTTGGCTTTAGCCACTTTTACAGCTTCATTTACGGACATTCTCATTAAATCCTTCGTTTCATTTCCAGCCAAAAGATCTCCATTTTTAAGCTTTAATATGGCTGTAAGAGCGTTGATTCCTACATTGATAATCAATTTTGACCATATAAGCTCCATAACATTATCCGAAACAACTGTTTTAAAACCTGCACTATTCAATACCTCTGATATTTCATATATTCTTTTATCATTTTTACTTTTGGCCCATCCAATATTAGTCTCGCCACAGCCTGCGTGCTTAATATGTGCCGGCTCTATCATAGTTGCTCCATGTGCAGTAGTGCCGGCTATTATATTATTGATATCTGCATACTTCGCTATTTTTTCAATGTTACCATATCCGTTCTGTAAGCTAAGTATTAAGGTATTTGGTCCAAAAATGACTGCATTCTTTTCCATAGCCGCTGGCGTATTGATGGATTTTACAAATATTATTGCCAAATCCACAGGACCAACAGACGCTGCATCATTCACAGCCTCAGGTTTAACGATTACAGCATGGTCTTTTTCATCAATTTTTAAGCCTTCTTCATTTATAGCATCTACATGCTGCTGCCACACATCTACCAGATAGACTTTCGAAGAAACCCTTGAAAGATATCCACCATAAAGACTCCCCATGGCACCTGCTCCTATTATTGCTATTTTCATTTAAATCCCTCCACATATTATTATGTATGCTCTCGAAAGCTCAGAGAGCTTGATTCTTATATATTACAAGGTTTAGCATTTCTGCTTCACCTATAATATTCTAATAAATATCCACCAACTTAGTTGGTGGTTTTTCCTAAGCCCTATAAGGGCATATTACTAGCATTATGCCTTAGGGCAAAAAATCCCGCTAGCCGCAAATTATATTACTTGATGTATTCTTTTATACTTAATTTCCAGCTACCTTTTGATTATCTTCTATTCTGCATAGAGAAACTATATTCTATTATATATAATATTCTGCATAACTCGAACAATTCCTTTAAGAATGGGAACTAAAATTTATATATGAGTAAAATAAATATCCCAGTCAAGCTCAACAGTATAAACTCAAGAAAATTTGATTAACATTTTTGTTTATTTTGGGTAAATTTAAAACAATCAACTCATTTATGACTCAATAATTCAATATTGGGTTATAGAAATAATTCAATATTGAATTATAGAATCAAGATGACAATGGCTTTTTAATAGCTCTTATTTTTGAAAATGGTTGCGATTGCTGGTTTCATGTATAAAAAGCTATATTTGAACTGATGAATATTATAATTGGTACGGAAGTTGCTCTTATTTGTCAATGAGCATAAAATAAAAAAATTTAGAAGGGAGTGCTTTTAATGAATTTTGAGTTAACTGATCAACAAAAGCAGATCGTTGATACAGCGAAGAGACTTACCGAAGATCGTTTACTTCCAGGTGTTTTAGAAAGAGATGAAAATAGCGAATATCCTATAGAAGTATATAGAGAAATGGGTAGAATTGGATTAATTGGTTTGCCATATGCTAAAGAATATGGCGGATCAGGAGCAGGATATATGGAATATGTGCTTGCTGTTGAGGAAATATCCAAAGTTGATGGATCAATGGGAATTTCTTACTCTGTAGCTACATCCCTATATGGTGGACCTATAAATAATTTTGGGTCGGAGGAACAAAAGAAAAAGTATTTACCGCCAGTTTTATCTGGAAGATCATTGGGAGCTTTTGGATTGACAGAACCAAATGCAGGTTCAGATGCGGCAGGGGTTATAACGAGAGCAAAAAAAGAAAATGACTACTACATTTTAAATGGATCAAAATGTTTCACCACAAATGGACCATTGGCAGATTACTATGTTGTGTTTGCTTCTACGAATCCGGAAGCTAAAACTAGGGGCTTATCTGCATTTATTGTTGAAATGGATACACCAGGAATAAGAATTGGAAGAATAGAAAATAAAATGGGTATACGTTCTGCACAAGTTTCGGAGGTTTTCTTTGAAAACGTAAAAGTACCTGAAGAAAATTTAATAGCAGAAGAAGGTAAAGGATTTAAAATTGCCATGAATACATTAGATGGAGGTAGAATGGGTGTTGCTGCCCAGGGAATAGGAATTGCAGAAGGAGCGTTTGAAATTGCAAGAAAATATTTAATGGAAAGAGAACAATTTGGCAGGCCTTTATATAAAAATCAATACCTGGCATTTAAAATGGCAGAATTAAAAATAAAGATTGAACAAGCAAGACTGATTTTATATAAAGCAGCTTATGAGAAAGATGCAGGAAGATCATATACTATTCCGGCTGCCATGGCAAAGTATGCTTGTACAAATACCGCAATGGAAGTTACAACTGAAGCGGTACAGATGCTTGGCGGAAATGGATATATGAAGGGTTACAACGTGGAGAGAATGATGAGGGATGCAAAAATAACTCAAATTTATGAAGGGACTAATGAAATTCAAAAACTTGTTGTAAGTGGAAGTATTTTTAAATAAAAATTAGATTAGAAGGAGAGGATTTAAAATGATAGGTAAAAAGGTAAGTTTAAAAGTGAGAATGTCTGCAGGAGAAGCGCATTATGCGGGTGAGCTAGTAAATGGATCGCACATAGTGGATTTCTGGGGGGATGTAGGAACAGAATTGATGATAAGAAGTGACGGAGATGAAAGTTTGTTTGCAGGGTACAAGGATATTAAATTTACAGCACCTGTGTATGCAGGCGATTTCATGGAATATGTAGGCTGGATAGAAAAGGAAGGGAAAACTTCAAGAACATGCAAATTTGAGGCATATAAATATATTGAGCTTACAAGAGATAAAAACGACGCTATTTCAGCAGCAAGGGTGCTGGAAAAACCACTTCTTTGTGGCAGGGCAACAGGGACCCTAGTGGTTAAGAAGGAATTCCAGAGAGGAGTTCAAGATGAGGCATTTAAAGTAGAAAAGTAATATTTAATGTGTGTAAAAGATTTGCCTTTGTTTAGGCAAATCTTGAATTTATAAAGTTTAAATTATTTTAAGAGGAAGGATAAAAATGACTAAGGCTTTAGATGGAGTTAAAGTGCTGGAGTTATGCCATGCCTATAATGGACCTTTCTGTGGAATGATACTGGCGGACCATGGGGCACAGGTTTTAAAAGTTGAATCTCCAAAGGGAGATCAATGTAGGACTTGGGGACCTTTTGATAAAAAAAGTGGTGAAAGTGGTTTTTTTGCTTTTTTAAATAGAAATAAAAAAGGAATAACTCTGAATTTGAAAAATGAAAAAGCTCTCGAAATGTTTTATGAATTGGTAAAAGATGCAGATGTGGTTATTGAAAATTATAGAACTGGAGTGGCAAAAAAATTGAAAGTGGATTATGCCGCGCTTAAAAAAATAAATCCAAGGATCATATATGGTTCCAGTTCAGGATTTGGGCAGACAGGACCACTCTCAAACAGACCCTGTTATGATATAGTGGCCCAATCCATGGGTGGAATGGTAAATATGACGGGATTTCCGGATGGACCCCCTACCAAAGTGGGGCCTTCAATTGCGGATAACGTTACAGGAGTGTTTCTGTGTGTAGGAGTTTTGATGGCACTTTATTCAAGAGAAAAGACAGGCGTGGGACAGCAAATTGACGTTGCTATGCTTGATACTATTTTCAGCTTGCTTGAAAATGGAATAGTGAACTATACCGTTGCAGGTAAAATATCTCAAAGACAGGGGAATATAGATCCTTCTATTGCACCTTTTGATATTTTTAAGGCCGAGGATGGATATATAGCTATTGGAGTGGGTAATGATAAGCTGTTTAAAATATTTTGTGAAACCATAGGACATGAGGAACTTTTAGAAAATCCAAAATTCAGAACCAATGATCTGAGATGCAAAAATTATGTGGGAAATTTGCAAAATATTATACAAGAATGGGTATCTGCTAAAAAGAGAAACTATATAGAAAAACTTTTTGATATTGTTGGACTTCCCTGTGGTCCTGTGCTGGATATAAAAGAGGCCATTGAGCAGTCTCAGATAAAAGCGAGGAATATGATGGTTGAGGTTGATCATCCAACTATGGGTAAAACAAAATTCCAAGGAGTAACTATTAAGCTGTCAGAAACTCCGGGAAGCGTGGATTTTGCAGCTCCTCTGCTGGGACAACACAATAGAGAGATATTTAATTTAAGTAAAAAGAAATATAAAAATATGAAGGAAAAGGGTATATTTTAGGTTTTTGAGATAATTTATGAAAAAAATAGATATTGGACAAGAAAAAACTTAATCGGAGTTTAAATATACATTAAGTTAAATGATATTTAGAATATATTATAATCTATTGTGCTCGTTGTTAGAAAGATGTAGTATGAATTTAAGATATTAAATTGATTTGAGAATCATGGATATTTATGAAGGAGTGGTATCTGTTGGTGTTAAATATTTATTCTTCAGGGCTAATTATAACAGATTTAAATGGAGTGATTCTAGACTTTAATCCTTTAGCTGAAAGCGTTTTTAAAAATTCACAGCTTCAGGGAAAAAACATTGAAGATTATCTTAAAAGCGTAGATAAGGAAAATTTATATATAACTGAATGTGTAAATTGTAAGATTTATGTTATCAAATCAGAGGAAAAAACAAATGGATTTCTTGAATATATACTGGAAAACTCCTTTGATGAAATATTTGTTACAGATGGAAAAGGAATTGCGATTTATTGCAACGCGGCTTTTGAGGAGCATTATGGTGTTAATAAAAAAGATATTCTGGGAAAAGATACAAGCTTTCTGGAAAAACAGGGATTAGTCGACAGGGTGCTTGTCCATAGAGTCATTGAATCGAAAGAAACTATAAGTTTTGAACAACATACTGCAACGGGAAAGACTATATTAAATACTCTTAAACCCATATTGGATGAAAACCATGATGTTATATATGTAGTTGAAAATTGCAGAGATATAAGTGAAGCAACCCAGCTTAAAAATACAATTCAATCGATAAATCGTAAGATCAGAAAGTATAAAAAGAAGGATAAATATTTTAATACCATGGATACTGGAGATTCTGTGAGATTTAAAAGTCAAAAAATGAAAAAAATATTAGTTTCTATAGAGAAACTCTCTATTAGGAACGTGAATTTACTGTTGGTTGGAGAATCAGGTACGGGAAAAACATTTTTGGCAAATAAGATACATGACTTGAGCTTAAGGAAAGAGAGACCTTTTGTGACTATAAATTGTACTACTATACCAGAGGAATTAATAGAATCAGAACTATTTGGATATGAAAGAGGAAGTTTTACAGGAGCGTCTTCAAGCGGGAAGGAAGGTCTTGTAGAGCAAGCTAATTCAGGTACACTTTTTTTGGATGAAATAGGTGAACTTCCTCTTACAGTACAGGTAAAATTGTTGCAGCTTGTTCAAGAAAAGACTTATATTCCCGTAGGAGCAGTCTACCCTAAAAAAATAGATGTTAGAATAATTGCAGCCACAAATCGAGATCTACTTCAGTTAGTAAGACAAGGCAAGTTCAGAGAGGATCTTTATTATAGATTGGCTTTGGGAGTAATAAGAATTCCACCTCTCAGAGAGAGAAAAGAGGATATAGATGTACTGTTGGGCTATTATTTAAATTTATTTAATAACAAATATGATACCAAGATTAAATTATCTGAATATTCGAGAATAGTACTTAATAATTATTACTGGCCTGGGAATATAAGAGAACTTGAGCATTTTTTAGAGATACTGGTAATAAGTTCACCTTTTCCCGATTATATAATTTCTAGAGAAGACTTAGAAGATTTACCGGGGAATATTATGGAGTCGTCAAAAATTAAGATGGAAAATACTAATTCACATATTATAAAACTAGCTAATTCTATACCAAATGAGATGTATGATTTGAGTGAAATTGTGGAGAATTATAAAGCGGAGATTGTAAGAAGAGCAAAAAAAATATATAAAAGTTCCTATAAAGTAGCCAAGTATTTAAATATTTCACAAAGTACCGCTTCCAGATTGATATCGAAGTACTGTAAGTGAATGTATAATTAAGTAATTTTTAAAGGAACTTATTTTTACAAAGTAATAGTATATACGTATCATTTTGTAAAATTAAGTGTACTGCCGAAAATTTGAAGTAAATTAATTCCCTATGAAACTGTAAAAGGAGGTGTCAAAAGGAGTAAAGATCTAGGCTCTGGCTGCTTCTTACACCATTTCACAGTAATACTAGAGTACATTTCAGGGAAAATAAGGCATATCTCATATATAAATGCTGCAAAGGCATTTTTTAAAAAATTCTTGCAAGAGAATTTTGGAAAGAGATGGGTTCATGCTTTTTCCGTGAGGTATGATCAAAAATGTATTGACAGTATTTAATATTATTGATATACTATGTAATATAATTTCAAATGATAAATGAACTTATTAAGAGAGACGGAGGGAAAGGCCCTATGAAGTCCGGCAACCAGTATTGATCAATACAATGGTGCTAATTCCTACAGCATGTAGCTGAAAAATGAGGGAATTCATTGAGAAAAACTCAGGAACTTTCCCTGGGTTTATTTTATTAGTTAAATTAAAATAATTTTTAAAAGTTGACCAGAAAAACTGGAGACTAAATTTTGTTTTATAGAATTTAGTCTCTTTTTTTGTCCTATATGTATTTGGCTGTTGAATTCTGAAAGAAAGGGGGAGAGTCAATTATATGATAAGTGTGAGGAATTTAAGCAAGACATTTAATACTCCAAAGGGAGATATTCAGGTGTTAACAGATATAAATCTGGAAGTTGAAAGGGGAGATATTTTTGGAATAATAGGGTTTAGTGGGGCCGGCAAATCTACCATGATACGCTGTCTCAACAGACTTGAAGAACCTACTTCGGGAACTGTTATAATTGGAGACAAAAATATAACTTCCATGAATAAGGATGAGCTCAGAGAAGCCAGAAAAAAAATAGGAATAATATTTCAGGACTTTAATTTGTTTGACTCAATGACTGTATATAAAAATGTAGCCTTTCCACTTAAAATATCAGGCTATCCTGAGGGAAAAATGAAGGAAAGGGTGCATGAAATACTGAATCTAGTGGATTTAAGTGACAAAGTTGATTATTATCCTGCTCAGTTGAGCGGTGGTCAAAAACAGAGGGTTGGAATAGCCCGGGCACTTGCCAATGAGCCAGATGTACTTTTAAGTGACGAGGCCACTTCTGCCCTTGATCCACAGACTACTTATTCTATATTAGAACTTTTAAGAGATATAAATAGAAAACTCAATTTAACCATTCTGCTTATAACACACGAGTTGGATGTTGTTAAATATATATGCAATAATATGGCAGTGATTGAAGAAGGAAGAATTGTAGAAGTGGGAAGTACAAATTCAATATTTTTAAATCCTAAAAGTGATACTGCTAAAAAGTTTGTAAAAATAATGAGAAATTTCAATATAAATTCTGATTGTCATGGAGGTGAAGTAATATGACTGATGATTTTAAGATGCTGATTTTAAAAGGACTGTCAGAAACTATAGAAATGGTGATTATAACAGGCTGTATAGCGCTTCTCATAGGTATGCCACTTGGAATTATATTGGTGGTTACTAAAAAAGGACATATTTTGGAACATGAAAAATTGAATAGGGTGCTGGCCACTATAGTAAATGCCATAAGATCCCTTCCATCTATAATACTGATTGTAGTTTTATTGCCGCTGGCCAGATTGATTGTTGGGACCACACTGGGAATGAAAGCAGCGATTGTCCCAATATCCATAGGAATAGCACCTTTTTTGGCAAGAATTATTGAGACATCCATAGAAGAAGTGGAATGGGGGAAGATTGAAGCGGCTCTTGCTGTGGGAGCAAAACCTTTTCAGATCATATTGAAAGTTCTAATACCAGAGGCACTGCCTTCCCTTATAAGAGGAATTACAATTTCCATGATATCCATTATTGAATTTACCGCTGTAGCTGGAGCTATAGGAGCAGGAGGGCTTGGAAGTCTGGCAATACGTTTTGGATACGAAAGATTTCGTAAAGATATTATGGTAGCTACTGTTGTACTGCTTATATGTCTTGTGCAGTTCATACAGTTTTCAGGAGACCATATTTCTAGATATGTAAATAAAAAAAGGTATAAATTTGATTGATTTTTTTAAGGGAGATGAATTAATATGAAAAAGAAAAGTGTAATATCATTAGTACTGGCAATAGCTGTAGGACTGCTTTCAGGCTGTGGTAATGGAGGTAGCTCAAATAGTACAGGCAGCGGGAGCAGCAAGGACAAAAGCGTTACAGTAAAGATAGGTGCAGCAGCAGTGCCCCATGCAGAAATATTGAATCATATAAAGCCGACACTTGCAAAAGAGGGAATTGACTTACAAGTAGTGGTACTGGATGATGAGGATCAGTTGAATCCAGCTCTGCAGGAAAATCAGATAGATACAAATTATTTTCAGCATTTGCCCTATCTAGAGTCTGTAGCCAAGGAAAAAGGGTATGATTTTGCTGTAGCTGGAAAAGTTCATGTGGAACCAATAGGTTTTTATTCTGATAAAATTAAATCCAAAAGCGAACTTAAAAATGGTGCTAAAATTGCCATACCTAATAATCCATCCAATGAGTACAGGGCACTGGAGCTTCTTCAGGAGCAGGGTCTGATTAAATTAAAATCAGGAATAGCTAACTATAGTGCTACGCCTTCAGATATTGTTGAAAATTCAAAGAACCTGCAGTTTGTTGAAGTGGATGCGGCGCAGCTTCCTAGAGTACTGCCTGATGTAGATGGTTCTATAATAAATACAAATTTAGTACTTGAAGCAAAATTGGATCCCAATAAGGCATTATTTAGGGAAGATAGTAAATCGCCTTATGCAAATTTAATCGTTGTGAGAAAGGGTGATGAAAATAAAAAGGAAATAAAAGCCATAGTAAAGGCACTTAATTCAGATGATGTAAGGAATTTTATAAAGAAAAAATATGGAGTTGCAGTAGTACCGGCTTTTTAAGATGGAGGTATGAGTATTGAGTGTTAATATAAAATCTCCAGAAGTGGAGATAAGAGAATCCAGATTGGGTTCAATTACAGGATTTGCTGGAAATGCTAAAGAATTATGCAGGGCTTCTAAAGGTGGCAAATTATGTGATAGAAGAAGAAGTTTTAGCCAGTGCCTTGGGTGCAGTTCAGGAAATGCACTGTGCCAGCTGGCTATGATACAGGATGCAGTGGTGATAAACCACGCACCTATAGGATGCTCTGCTGATTTTCAGGATTATAATTTTACAAACAGGGTAGGACAGGTAAAGAGGAATATGCCACTTAGAAATGCCAGATTGTTAAATACCAATTTACAGGAAAAAGATATGATTTATGGTGGTATTTTTAAATTGGAGAAAACTATACGGGAAGCTTGTAAAAGATTTAATCCCAGGGCAATTTTTGTAACTACATCCTGTGCTTCCGGAATCATCGGAGATGATGTAGAGGGAGTGACTGATAAATTACAGGAAGAACTGAAAATACCCGTGGTATATATATCCTGTGAAGGATTTAGATCAAAGATTTGGACAACAGGTTTTGATGCTGCATATCATGGTATTTTGAGGAAAATTGTCAAACCACCTGTTAAAAAAAGAAATGATGTTATAAATGTAATTAATTTTTGGGGAAGTGATATATTCACCGATTTATTTGGCCGCATAGGATTGAAACCAAATTACATTGTCCCTTTTTCAACTATAGATAAACTGGAAAGCATATCTGAAGCTGCAGCTACTGTTCAAATATGTCCCACACTTGGGACATATTTGGCTGCTGGCCTGGAGCAGGAATACGGTGTAACAGAGATCAAATCGCCGCCTCCTTATGGGATAGATGGTACGGATATATGGTTTAGAGAGCTTGGAAAAGCTACTGGAAGGGAAAGAAAAGTGGAGAAACTTATAAAGTCCGAGAAAGATAAAATTGCTCAAGACCTTGAAAGACTTAGGAATAAATTGGAGGGCAAAAGAGTGTATGTAACTGCAGGAGCAGCTCATGGACACAGTCTAATAGCCCTTTTGAAGGATCTTCACATGGATGTAGTGGGAGCAGCTGTATTTCATCATGATCCCTGTTATGACGATAGGAGTTCCAAAAGTGATAGTTTAGGTCATGTAGTGAAAAATTATGGAGATATTCCAAATTTTGATATCTGTAATAAACAGCCTTTTGAACTGGTGAATATACTTAACAGATTAAAACCAGATCTTTTGGTAGCAAGACACGGTGGAATGTCTTCATGGGGGCCAAAGCTTGGTATACCTACGTTTTTAATGGGTGATGAGCAGTTTGGACTGGGATATGAAGGGCTCATAAACTATGGCAATAAGATAATTGATGTACTTGCCACTAAAGAGTTTGTAAGCAGTATTGCCAGTCATTGTGAACTTCCATATACTGATTGGTGGATGAATCAGGATCCTTATAATTTTCTGGGAGGTGGTAATAATGGCAAAAACGGTTAATATAGTGGAACAGCCAAGACATTACTGTGCACTTGGAGCAGAGCAGTCCGTACTGGCTATCAAGAAAGCTATTCCTATAATACACTCTGGTCCAGGTTGTGGAATTAAACTTCACGATGGACTGAGTGTTGCATCTGGGTATCAGGGCATAGGCTATTCCGGAGGAAGTTCCGTCCCATGTACCAATACCACAGAAAGAGAAGTTGTGTTTGGAGGAGAAAATAGGTTGAGGCAAGTAATAGATGGGTCTTTAAAAGTTTTAAAGGGCGATCTATTTGTGGTTTTAACAGGATGTACTTCCGATATAATAGGAGATGATGTAGGTCAGGTGGTAAGCGAATATAAAGATAGGGGAATTCCAATAGTTTATGCTGAAACGGGTGGATTTAAGGGAAGTAATTTTAAAGGACATGAAATAGTGATTAAGGCTATTATTGATCAATTTGTAGGTGAAAAAAAAGCACAGGTAAAAAAAGGACTTGTAAATGTTTGGTCTGTATTGCCCTATCAGGACTCATTCTGGACAGGTAATTTAATGGAAATAAAAAAATTACTTCAGGGAATAGGTCTTGAAGTAAATATACTTTTTGGCACAGAGTCGAATGGAGTGGATGAATGGAAGACAATTCCCGATGCTCAATTTAATCTGGTTCTTTCACCCTGGGTGGGGCTGAATATTGCAAAACACCTAGAGGAAAAATACGGTACCCCTTATCTGCATTATCCTGTGCTTCCAATAGGAGCAAGAGAAACCAGCAAATTTTTGAGAACTGTTGCAGAATTTGCTCAGCTGGATAAAAAGAAGGTTGAGGAATTTATAAGTGGAGAGGAAAAGAGATTTTATTATTATATTGAAAGATCACTGGACTTTTTTATAGAATTTAGATATGATATGGCAGATAGATTTTTTAATATAACGGATTCTTTTTATACGCTGGGAATAAGCAAGTTTCTAGTAAATGAGCTTGGAATTGTCCCGGGAGAGCAGTATATTACAGATGATACTCCGGAAGAATATAGAGGTGAAATAGAAAATGAATTTGAGCACTTGTCTGAATCTGTTTCATCCAAGGTTGTATTTGAAATAGACGGAGGTAAAATACATGAGAGATTGAGAAAATACCCCCATGGCAATTATAAGCCTCTGATTTTGGGAAGTTCCTGGGATAAAGACATAGCTTCAGAGTTAAATGGATTCTGGATAAATATATCTCTTCCGGTTATGCATAGGTTGGTATTAAACAGAGGCTATATTGGGTACGATGGAGGATTGACCTTGGCGGAGGATATATACAGCAACATACTCGCAACTTATAAGTAATAGAAGGAAGTCTATTATGATGAAAGAAAAAGTAAAAATGTTGGGTATAAAAGAAAAAAACTTGAAACTGATAGGAAAATTGGCTGGTGAAGATGGCTTTTATTCCTTCAACTCTGAAGGGGATCTGGATAAAGAGGAAAAGATCATTCCTACCTCCAGTTCTCATAATTGTGGTGGAAGGTGTATTATAAAAGTCCATGTAAAAAAGAATAGAATTGCCAGGATATCCACCGAAGACGATATTCCGGATACTGAAAAGACTCCACAGCTGAGAGGGTGTTTGAGATGCCGAGCTTATCGCAACCACATGTACAATTGTGATAGATTGAAATATCCTATGAAACGCAGGGGAAAACGTGGAGAAGGCAGGTTTGAGCCCATAAGCTGGGATGAAGCATTGGATTATATTGCAGATAATTTAAAAAGAATTATGCATGAGTATGGACCTGACTCAATATATGTCCAATATGCCACCGGAAATGAAGGCAGGCTTTCGGAGAATGTGTGGATGAAGCGGCTCCTTGGAATGTATGGAGGGTATCTGTCCTATTATGGAACCTATAGTACGGCTTGTACTCAGGCAGCTACTCCCTATACTTTTGGCACAATATATACGGGAAACAGCAGGGAAGACTGGGTGAATTCGAAGCTTATAATCCTCCTTGGATTTAATCCGGCAGATACCATACATGGTACAAATACCGCCTATTATCTTAAGATGGCAAAAAATGCAGGAGTCAGGATAATAAGTATTGACCCGATTTATTCAAATACAGCAATTGCCCTTGCAGATGAATGGATTCCAATTAGACCTACTACGGATAATGCACTGCTTGATGCAATGGCCTATGTTATGATTACTGAAAATTTGCAGGATCAGCATTTCCTGGATAAGTACTGTATTGGCTTTGATGAAAATCATATGCCGCCGGGCATTCCCTATGGAAATTCCTATAAAAGCTATGTCCTTGGGGAATGCAGTGATAGGATACCTAAAACTCCTGTCTGGGCAGAGGCTATTACAGGGATACCAAAAGAAACTATAGTCAGACTGGCAAAAGAGTATGCCTTGGATAAACCCGGAGCACTGATACAGGGATTCGGACCTCAAAGACATGCTTACGGAGAACA
Organism: Clostridium sp. MT-14; assembly: GCF_042436595.1. Classification (NCBI taxonomy): domain Bacteria; kingdom Bacillati; phylum Bacillota; class Clostridia; order Eubacteriales; family Clostridiaceae; genus Clostridium; species Clostridium sp. MT-14. Next base: position 80,697 of record NZ_JBHMIY010000006.1, on the reverse strand, counting down.
GGTGGTTAGAGGGGGAACTGTTTTAGCTGCCATGACAGGCAATATAGGTATTAGTGGAGGCTGGGCGTCTGGAACAGGATATCCGGTGAGAGAAGCATATGTGGCGTCAATTCCTCACTACAATCCCAATAAAAGTAAAATTTCCATGTTCAGCTGGCCTGATGCCATAGTGAGAGGGAAGGGAATGGGAGCCAATTTAAGCGTCAAGGGAACAGAGAAGTTGTCCTCAAGTATAAAATTCATATTCAATTTAGGTGGAAACTGTCTTGTAAATCAACATACGGATTCAAATGCTGCCGCAGCGCTTCTGAAAAACAAAGATCTGGTAAAATTTATTGTGACAAGTGATCATTTCCTGACTGCAAGTGCCAGGCTTTCAGATATAATACTGCCTTCAGACGATATGCTGGAAAGAGAAGACATAGTCACACCCTGGGGATTTGGTGATTATGTGCTGTTTATGAACAAGGCCGTGGATACTGTTTTTCAATGCAGAAATGGATATGACTGGATAAGTGATTTATCTAAAAGGTTTGGACTTTTAGATAAATTTACGGAAGGAAAGTCACTTGATGAATGGATAGAATATCTTGTTGAAAAAACAGCCGAGAAAAACCCTGGCTTTCCCAGTTGTGAAGAATTCAAGAAAAAAGGGGTATACCGGTGGATTTATGAAAAGCCCAGCATTGCTTTTAAAAAGCAAATTGAGGAGCCTGCAGCTAATCCCTTTCCAACGCCCTCCGGCAAAATAGAGATATTTTCACCTAGATTGTGGGAAATGGACAATCACAGAGAAATTCCGGCAGTTCCCAAATATATTTCTGCCTGGGAGGGACCGGAAGATTTTCTCATAGGAAAGTATCCTATACAGTGTATAGGCCATCATTCTAAAAGAAGGGTTCATTCCACCTTTGACAATGACAGCTGGATGGAGGAGGTGGATCCACAAAAGATTTTTGTAAATTGTGAAGATGCCAAATCAAGGGGCATTGAGGATGGGGATATGGTCAAAGTATACAATGACAGAGGTGTTATGATTTTACCTGTAAAAATTACCAGCAGAATTATGCCGGGAGTTGCTTCCATACCCCAGGGAGGCTGGTGGACTCCGGATGAAAAGGGAATTGACAGGAGAGGGTGTATAAATGTTTTAACCAAGTATAAGCCAACGCCTCTGGCTTTTGGGAACCCATCCCATACAAGCCTGGTTGAAATAGAAAAAGTGGATTGAGGGAAGGAGATTTAACAAGATGTGCACACAGCTGGCATTTTATTTTGAACAAAAAAATTGTACAGGATGTAATACCTGCAAAATAGCCTGCAAAGATAAAAACAATCTGGAAGCAGGTCAGAATTTCAGAAATGTGTATGAGGTGTCTGGCGGCAGTTACATAAAAAGGGGAAGAGCAGTTATACCAAAGGTATATGCTTTCTGGATTTCAATAAGCTGCAATCACTGTATTGATCCTGCCTGTGTAAAGGCATGTCCTGTGAAGGCGATTAAAAAGAGAAAAAAAGATGGAATTGTATATATTTGTGAAGATCTGTGCATAGGGTGCCGCAGTTGTATTAAGGCATGTCCATATAAAGCACCTCAATATGACTCCAGCACTAAAAAAGTTAAAAAATGTGATTTCTGCATGGATTTGATAGACAAAGGTAAACCCCCTGTCTGTGTAGCTGCCTGCCCCATGCGGGTTTTGAATTATGGAGATCTGAATTTTCTTAAAGCAAGATATGGGAATATATGTAAAGTACGGGGAATGCCTGAAGGAAATGCTACAAAGCCCGCTTTAGTAATCACTCCCCATAGAGATGCTTTAAAAAAATAAGGAGAATTTTTTATAATGGACAGTATAAAATTGTGGTTTATGGAAAGAGAAGCTGTATATTCTACGCTGGCTCTTTTTTATAGAGATAATTTGAGCAGAGGTTTGAAAATTTTAAAAGAAACTGATTTACTGGAAAAGCTTTCCGAATATGAAGATGATATTGACTTATCTGATAAAGCCAAGGTAATATCAGGCGAGATGGGTGGTAATAAATTTAATCCTGGATATGAAAAAGAGTTATGGGAAGATTACCAGAGATTGTTTGTTGGGCCGGGACGTATTTTGGCACCTCCCTGGGAATCCGTATATGAGAGCAGGGATAGGCTTATTTTTGGAAAATCGGAGCTTTCCGTAAGGGAGTTCTATCATCAATTTGGTTTAGAGGTAAATCCCAGGGAGGCGGCAGATCATCTTGCCTTTGAACTGTCTTTTATGGCAAGGCTCTGCAGTATTAAAACATATGATGATTTTCAGAAGGTATTAAAAATTTTGGCATCAATGGAAAAGTTCCTAAAAGAACATTTGTGCAAATGGGTTCCGGCCTGGAGAAATTGCGTCAATTCCAATGCTAAAATTGGATTCTGGATTGAACTTTCAAATATCACAGAAGCCTGGGTAATGAAAGATTTGAAAGAAATAGAAAAAATTATTAAAAATAAGTAAAAGTAGGATATGTTTTTATTGAAAATATATCTTTTAGGATGTATTATTAATGTATAATGAAAATTTATATTATATATAAGAAAAAATTATCTTGGATGATTATAGCGTGAGATAACATCTGTTAACCGACGGGGCAATGATATATTTTCACAGTTATATCAAAAACTTTCAGGTAAAAATAGCGCTGTAGGACAAAACTCTGGAAAATCTGTATTTAAAACAGTACCGAAGGTGAAAGATGTTCTGCTCGAAACTCTCAGGTAAGTAAACAGAGGGATATGTGGACAAATTGTTCTTCATGTCCTTTTTTGTTGTATAAAAATATAATAGGAGGTTTTGTCGTGGAAGGATTGAAAAAAACTGCACTGTTTAATTCCTATGGAAAATATGGAGCAAAAATGATAGACTTTGCGGGATGGTCTATGCCGGTACAATTTGAAGGTATAATACCTGAGCACAGGGCAGTGAGAGAAAAGGCGGGGTTGTTTGATGTTTCACATATGGGTGAAGCCGATATAAGGGGGAAAGATGCACTGAACTTTGTCCAGAATTTAATTACCAATGACGCAGCTGTACTTGAAGACAATCAGATACTGTACACTCCTATGTGTTATCCAGATGGCGGTGTTGTGGATGATATTATAGTTTACAAGTTTGATGATGAACATTTTTTCCTGGTCATAAATGCTGCAAATATCGAAAAAGACATCAGCTGGATGCTTGACAACAAGGGTGGCTTTGACGTTGATATCGAGAATATATCTTCTTCTGTTATACAGTTGGCCATTCAGGGACCTGAAGCTCAAAACATACTTCAAAAGCTTACAGATGTGAATCTGGGGGAAATTAAATTTTTCTTTTGCAGAAGAGATATGCCTGTTTGTGGGAAAAAATGTATGATATCCAGAACTGGATATACGGGAGAAGATGGTTTTGAAATTTATTCTTCTGTTGAAAATGCAGAATATTTGTGGAACAGAATACTTGAAGCCGGAAGGAAAGAGGGTATAAAACCAATAGGCCTTGGTGCAAGAGATACACTGAGATTTGAGGTAAATCTTCCTCTTTATGGGAATGAACTTTCGGATTCCATCACCCCTCTTGAAGCTGGACTGGGATTTTTTGTGAAACTGGATAAAAAAAATTTTATAGGAAAAGAAGCTCTTTTAAAGCAGAAAAAAGAAGGCCCTGCCAGAAAGATAATTGGATTTGAAATGAAAGACAGAGGTATTCCGAGGCATGGATATGAAGTTCTTGCAGGATACAAAAAAATAGGCGAAGTGACCACGGGATACAGATCTCCCTCCTTGGGAAAAAATATAGGGCTTGCCCTTATAAACTCCAAGTATTCCAAACTTGGAACTGAAATTTTTGTCAAAGTGAGAGGAAAGCTTCTTAAAGCGGAGGTTGTGGACAAAAAATTTTATAAAAAAAATTATAAAAAATAATAGGGAGGAACTTTAAATGAAGATTTTAAAGGAAGCGCTTTATACTAAGGATCATGAATGGATAAAGGCAGACGGAAACAAGGCCTATGTGGGAATCACTGATTTTGCCCAGGACTCCCTGGGAGACATTGTGTTTGTGGATTTGCCGGAAGTGGGCTCTGAATTTGAAAAAGGTGAAGTTTTTGGAGCGGTGGAATCTGTAAAAGCAGCATCGGATCTTTATATACCTGTGTCAGGTAAAGTGTTGGAAGTAAATGAAGAACTTGCAGACAATCCTGAATATATAAACCAGGACTCTTATAAAAACTGGATAATTTCCGTTGAATTATCAGATAATTCGCAACTCAAGGAACTTTTAGATGCTGAAAACTATGAAAAATTATGTGACGGGGAGTGATACCATGCATCCTTATTTGCCGTTAACAGATGAAGATAAGCAGGCTATGTTAAAGAAAATAGGGGTAAGTAAAATAGACGACCTGTTTTCTGATATACCGGAATGTATACGTCTAAATAGAAAATTGAATATAAATGACGGAATGTCTGAGCTTCAGGTTAAATCCTATATAGAAGGTATTGCAGGGTTAAATAAAAGCTGTGAGGAGCTGACTTGTTTTTTAGGTGCAGGTGCCTATGATCACTATGTGCCTTCTATAATAAAGCATATAATATCCAGATCAGAATTTTATACTGCATATACTCCTTATCAGGCTGAAATAAGCCAGGGTACACTGCAGGCCATATTTGAATATCAGACAGTTATGGCTGATTTAACGGGTATGGATGTTTCCAATGCCTCAATGTATGATGGGGCCACTGCCTGTGTTGAAGCCGCACAGATGGCTGCAAACGCTGCAAGGCGTAAAAAGATAGTCGTATCCAAAACTCTCCACCCTGAGGTCAGGAGGGTGCTTGAAACCTATTTAAGATTTAAGGATTTAGAATTGGTGGAAATAGATGAAGCAGAGGGAGTTACAGATGTGGAGAAACTTAAGTCTGTATTGGACAGGGATACTGCAGCGGTAATAATTCAGACGCCGAATTTTTTGGGGATAATAGAGGAACTTGAGGACATAGAAAAATATGTTCATAAAAACAGATCTCTTCTGATAGTATACTGTAATCCAATATCCCTTGGAATTTTAAAAAGTCCTGGAGAATGTGGTGCAGATATAGCCGTAGGAGAAGGGCAGTCTCTTGGAAACAGAATGAATTACGGAGGACCTTATTTCGGATTTCTGACTACCAGGAAAAAATATCTTAGAAAAATTCCGGGAAGAATTGTAGGTGAAACTACAGACAAGGAAGGAAAAAGAGGTTTTGTACTTACACTTCAGGCAAGGGAACAGCATATAAGAAGAGAAAAAGCTTCTTCAAATATTTGTTCCAATGAAGCACTCAATGCCCTGACTGCACTCATCTATTTGACTACTCTTGGTAAAAAGGGGATAAGGGAAGTGGCACTCCAAAATGTGCAAAAATCTCACTATGCTTTTAGCGAGCTTGTTGAAAGTGGAAAGTATAAGTCGTTGTTTGATAGACCATTTTTTAATGAGTTTGTGGTTCAATCCAAGAATTCAGTGGAAAAAGTAAATAAAACGCTGCTGCAGAACAATATTCTGGGTGGATATGATGTGGAGAGAGCATATCCATCTTATAAAAACTCCATGCTCTTATGCGTCACTGAGAAAAGAACAAAACCTGAAATTGACGAATTAGTTTCTGTATTGGAGGGGATATAAGATGATAAGTGAATACAACAAGCTTATTTTTGAACTTTCTAAAAAGGGCAGAAGGGCCTATTCTCTTCCACAGTGCGATGTACCGGAGGAGGATATCTGTAAATTGCTGCCGGAAAAATTTATAAGCAGAGAGGAGCCGGAGCTTCCTGAAGTAAGTGAGGTGGATGTGGTAAGGCATTTTACGCTGATTTCCAATAAAAATTTTGGCGTGGATACAGGATTTTATCCTCTTGGCTCCTGCACCATGAAATACAACCCCAAGATCAATGAAGATATGGCAGGTTTAACAGGATTTACTGAGCTTCACCCCTATCAGCCGGAGGAAACAGCCCAGGGAGCTTTAAAGCTCATGTATGAGTTAAGTGAAAAGCTTGCTGAAATAACAGGCTTTGATACAGTGTCACTGCAGCCTGCAGCAGGAGCCCATGGTGAAATTTCGGGGCTTATGATCATAAAGGCCTACCATGAAAAAAGAGAAGATTTTAAAAGAAAGAAGATAATCGTGCCTGATTCTGCCCATGGAACAAATCCAGCCTCAGCTGCCTGTGCCGGATTTGAAGTGGTAGAAGTGAAGTCTGCTGAAGATGGAACTGTGGATATTGAGTCCTTAAAATCCCTACTGGATGATGAAGTGGCCGGGCTTATGTTAACCAACCCAAATACTCTGGGGATATTTGAAAAAAATATACTTAAAATAGCAGAGCTTGTGCATGCTGCAGGAGGGTTGCTTTACTATGATGGTGCCAACATGAATGCCAATATGGGAAAGACAAGACCCGGAGACATGGGATTTGACGTGTGCCATATGAATCTTCACAAGACATTTTCAACACCCCATGGAGGCGGAGGACCTGGAAGCGGTCCTATAGGAACTAAAAAAGAACTGTCACAGTTTTTGCCTGTGCCCATAGTTGCCAGGAAAAATGACAGGTATTATCTTGACTATGACAGACCTTGCTCCATAGGAAAAGTCAGAAGTTTTTACGGAAATTTCGGGGTGATGGTAAGAGCTTTTTCCTATATACTGAGCATGGGTGCGGAGGGACTTAGAGAGGTCAGTGAAGATGCAGTGCTCAATGCAAATTATATAAAGGAAAGCCTTAAAGAACACTACAATGTTCCAATGGAAGGTGTCTGCAAGCATGAATGTGTACTTGGAGGACTGAAAAATGATGAAAATGGCGTCACCACTCTCGATGTGGCAAAAAGACTTTTAGACTACGGATATCATCCGCCTACTATATATTTTCCCCTTATTGTAAAAGAGGCCATGATGATAGAGCCCACGGAAAATGAGAAAAAGGAGACTCTGGATGGATTTATAGAGGATATGATAAAAATTGCAGAGGAAGCGGAGAAAAATCGGGATATAGTTAAATCTGCGCCTAATACCACCGATATTAAGAGGCTGGACGAGGTTAAAGCAGCCCGGAAACCTGTGGTAAAATGGAGTAGGTAAAAGGGGTGTAATTATGATTGAAGCTGGTGACCGTGATTTTAATAAATTGTCCATGTTTAGAAATATAGATAAAGTTACATTGAAACTGCTCAGGGAGAAAGCTTTCAAAAAAAAGCTGCCCAAGGGCAAAGTATTATTTTATGAAAAAGACAAAGTGGATAAAATTTACCTTATTTTGAAAGGCAAGGTAACCATGTACAGGATATCGGAGGAAGGACAGAAAAGAATTATCTATATTTTAAATGATGGGGACTTTATAAATGAGGTCGCCTTTGAAAATCTGCCTGCATCCATAAGCTGTCAGGCCTTTGAAGATAGCTGCATCCTGTATTTCTTAAAATCGGATCTGATGGAGCTCATGGCAGGTGATTTTGCTCTTACCTGTATTATAATGAATTCCATGGCTAAAAAAATAAGGAGACTTTACAGGCAGCTGAAAAATACGGTGCCCTTGAGAATGGATAAAAAGTTGGCAGCCAAACTGTGGAAATTATCCAGGGATTATGGTGTGAAAACTGGAGAAGGTACGCTTATTGACTTGAATATAAGTATAACCTATCTGGCAGATATGCTTGGCAGTACCAGGGAGACTGTCTCAAGATGTATGAATGGTTTTAAGAAAAAGGGAATGATCAAATTTCAAAATAAAAGGATAGTAGTTGTAGATCCGGAAGCCCTGTCTGTATATTTTAGGGGAATTTAGCCTGCTGATGAGATTTCACAATATAAAATAAGGAGAAACCAAAACTGTGTTTGTAACGTTTAATGCAAACACAGTTTTTTACTGAAGCGTGATTTATATCACGCTTTATTTTTTGTATTTATGCTATGTTAAATATATGGCAATCTTTGTATCAATATTTTAAGGAGGAAAATGAGAAATGGGTTTTGTAACTGATACCGAAGGATTTAACTGTTTCTTGAGGAAATTACGAGAAAACTGCAGAGTATATGCTCCAGTGAAACTGAAGGGCAGGGGAAGGTTTTCTGATACGGATTCAGTAAGATACGGGCAGGTGAATACCATTGAAGAAATAGAATTTAATGCCAAGTCTGACTTTTCGCCTAAGGAAGTACTGCTCCCGATTACCCAGACATTATTTTATTTCACTGAAGATTCTGTAAAAGAGCCCGGTACAGATGACAAGAAAATACTGATTTTTTTAAGGAGCTGTGACATTCATGCCATAAAGAGGATTGATGAAATTTATTTGAGAAATGGTTCCGAGGATGTCTATTATAAAAAGCTGCGGGATAAAGTTAAATTTGTGCTTATGGAATGTGAACACAGCTTTGAGAATTGTTTTTGCTGCAGCATGGGGTGCAATACCACCCGGGAATATGATCTATTTGTGAGATGTAGAGATGACAAAGTCTTTATAGAATGCAGAGACAAGAGTTTTGAAGGCTATTTTAAGGACGTAAAGCAGTGTGATGTAAACCCCTGTTTTGTAAAATCCAATGAGGTAAAAGTGAATATTCCTGAAAATATAGATGAAAGTATTTTCAACAATTCTATGTGGAAGGAATATTCTAGGAGATGCATTGCCTGTGGAAGGTGCAACCTGGTGTGCGGAACCTGTACGTGTTTTTCCATGCAGGATATTTTTTACAGGGATAATAAAAACACGGGTGAAAGAAGGAGAGTATGGGCATCCTGTCAGGTAGACGGATATACGGATATAGCCGGAGGGCACAGCTTCAGGCAGGACAAGGGTGATAGAATGAGGTTCAAGGTAATGCACAAGGTCTATGATTTTAAAAAGAGATTTGGATATAACATGTGTGTAGGGTGCGGAAGATGTGATGATGTATGTCCCGAATATATATCTTTTTCAAATTGTGTGAATAAATTAAATGATGCAGTGAGGTGATATAAATGGAAAATATGTATTTGCCAGAGGCAAGCAGAATAATTGATATAAAAAAGCACACTGATATTGACTACACCTTTAGAATGGAGTTTTCAGGGGAAGTAAGGCCTGGACAGTTCTTTGAAGTTTCAATTCCCAAATATGGGGAGGCACCTATATCCGTATGTGAAATAGGAAAGGACTATGTAGATCTCACCATAAGGCGTGTGGGCAGAGTTACAGACATAATTCACAGTTTCTTCAAAGGAGACAGGCTTTTCATGAGAGGCCCCTATGGAAATGGCTTTGATGTGAATTTGTATAAGCACAGAGAACTGGTGGTAGCTGCAGGAGGGACGGGTACAGCCTCTGTAAAAGGCATAATAGATTATTTTGCCTATAATAGGGATGAAGTCACAAACCTCAATGTGATTGTGGGTTTCAAGTCTCCGGAGGACATTTTGTTCAGAGACAATATAGAAAAGTGGAGTAAAAATGCCAATGTGATTTTAACTGTGGACAGAGCAGGTGAAGATTACCATGGAAATGTAGGGCTTGTTACAAAATATATAGAGGATCTTCCCGTTGAAAATTTAAAGCAGGCGCAGGTTATTGTAGTCGGTCCCCCGATGATGATGAAATTTACCATAGAGGAATTTTTAAAGAAGGGAATCAGTGAAGAAAATATTTGGGTTTCCTATGAGAGAAAAATGTGCTGCGGTTTGGGAAAGTGCGGTCACTGCAGGATGAATGACACCTATATATGTCTGGAAGGTCCGGTATTTAACTATGTGAAGGCCAAACACCTGGTGGATTAGAAAAGGAGGGTAAGTTATGGACATCAATACAAAAGTCTTGAAAAAAAATGCATTCAGGGTAACCAAGGAAAGAGGTAAAACTGCCATAAGGATAAGAGTGCCGGGAGGACATATTAAGGCGGAGTATTTTACCATGCTCCAAAAAATTTCAGAGGAATATGGAAATGGTACAATTCATATTACAACCAGGCAGGGGTTTGAAATACCCGGAATTGACATGAAGAACATAGCCCTGATAAATAAACTCATACAGCCTGTTATTGAAGGGCTTGGAATAAATCAGAGTAATGTGAATGGAGGGTATCAGGCTTCAGGTACGAGAAATGTCTGCGCCTGTATAGGCAGCAGGGTGTGTCCTTTTGCAAATTACGATACCACCTCTTTTGCAAAAAAAATAGAAAAGGCCATATTTCCCAATGACTATCATGTGAAGATTGCCCTTACAGGGTGTCCTAATGACTGTATAAAGGCCAGGATGCATGATTTTGGGATCATAGGCATGACGGAGCCGCAGTATGACAGCTACAGGTGTATAGGCTGCAAGTCCTGTGTCAGCAACTGCAGGCTCAGGTCTGCAGATGCCCTCAGCTTTGAAAATTTCAAAGTGGTGAGAGATGACAGCAAGTGTATAGGCTGCGGGGAATGTGTGGGCAAATGTCCGGCAGGTGCATGGACAAGAAGTGGTAAAAAATATTACAAGCTGGTTATAATGGGAAGAACCGGCAAAAAGGATCCCAGAATCGGCCGTGAATTCATCAAATGGATAGATGATGAAAACAGTATAGTAAGGATAATTTTAAATACCTATGACTATATAGAAAACTATATTGATAAAAATGCTCCCGGTGGGAAAGAACATGTGGGATATATTGTGGACAGAACCGGATATCAGGAATTTAAAAAGTGGGCCTTAAAAGATGTAAGACTCAATCCCGAAGCCGAAGTCAAGGAGCATATATAAAGGAGCATATATAGATGAAAGTAGGACAAAGAATACAACAAGAGAGCTGGATGGGAGAGGACTGTGAAAAAAGTCTGTAAATTAAAAAAACATTATTTCAGCTTATACATACATAAAAATAACGTACCTGGATTTGATTTACACAAATCTAGGTACAGCCTATTACTAATTAATTTAATACATCTTCCAATACTCTCATTATGTTTTTATAAGCTATCTTTTCTATATCTTCAGATTTATAACCTCTTTTAATTAAAATGTTTATTAAGTTAGGTATTTTAGATGCATCTTCTAGACCAGGTGTTGCACCATTACCGTTTTTACTGAATGACATTGCATCTGAATTTAGAAAATCACAAAAATCGAATCCGAAGCTAATATAATCGATGCCGACTAAATCTGTAATGTAGTCTATATGATCTGCTAATTTTTCAACACAGGGTTTTTGTTTGTCAATAAAACCTGCCCATGAATTCATCCCAATCACGCCTTTTCTCTCTGCAATTGCTTTAATTTGATCATCCTTTAAATTACGTTCTGTATTACAAATATTATAAACGTTAGAATGGGAAGCGATAAAAGGTTTTGTCGTTTTTTCATATATGTCCCAAAAAGTTTTTTCATTTGCATGAGATGTATCTATTAATATGCCTAAATTTTCCATCTTTGTAAGCGCTTCAAATCCGATTTTAGTAACTCCACGTTCTTTATTAGGACTTTTAACACCTGTAGCAAATTCATTTTCTTCATTCCAAGTCAGCATAGCATGTCTTATTCCTAAACGGTAAAGCATGCTTAAAACATCAACATTTCCTTTTAATCCGCTGAGTCCTTCCATTCCTAAAACAATAGCAAGTTTCCCCGAGGCCTGTATATTTCTAATATCCTGAGCATTTTCTGCAACAGCTGCACAATCTTTCATATCCCCTATTTCTTCACAGGTTGCTGCTAAAATGTCCATCATTCTTTTAGTAGGATTGTTAACATATGGAGGATCAATCCAAACTGCCAATAATATGCCATTTACATTGCCCTTTTGCAATCTACCAATATGATAGTTCCGCAATATGTTTTTTTTGCCTTTCATTCTTTTATCAGTAACATCAGCTAGTATGTCAGAATGAGCATCAAATACCTTAAATGTTTTCACTTAAATTTTCCTCCTGTTAAATATATTTTACATTATGCTTTTGTATCTTCTTTATTATATAGGTAAATTTCCTTTTCCTTTCATTATATTTTCATATCTTCCGTACATCAATAATGCAACTACTGCAAATATTGCAGGCCCGGCTATCATCCATAATGATGATGCAAAGTCTCCTTTTGTTAATGCAGGTTTAATTATTACTGCTACATTAGCTATTAAAACTGTAGCTGTTACTATTATTGTCCATATCAGTGAACTCTTATAATTTTTGTACACTACAAATGGCTTCTCAATTTCTTCATTCTTCTTAAATTTAGCAAATGCACCTGCGATGAATATATATGGCAATGTAGTAGCAACATTAGTCATCAGTACCAGTTTGTCAAAGAAAGCAGATGCTCCTTGTCCTCCTAAACTTACAAATAATATGAAAAGGATAATAATAATGCATTGGATCCACATGGCATTTTTAGGAAGACCATCTTTAATCTGTGACAGGTTTCCAGGCCATAATTCCTTTGGAGTTCCTTCCACCAACTGCTTTATAGGTGAATATGAGTATGAAACTAAAGCACCAAGATAAGTTAGAAATAATGATAATCCAACAAATCGCCCTAACCAGTTACCGAGTGATATTGAAGCAGCCGTACTTAATGATAATCCTTTACCTATTTCAACGCCTAAGTTATTCATAATAATAATTGTTACGTTGACCATATTTACATCTTTTCCACCTAATACACCAGTCCAGCTGGTAAATATGCCAACTGCAAATATGCCCAGAGCATAGCAGACTGCAATAAAGGCAGCACCGATTAAAACACCTTTTGGGAAGTTCTTTTCAGCATTCTCCGTTTGGTCTGTAACGCCTGCAACTACTTCAATACCAGCATAAGCAAGTATTGCAAAAGATATAAAAGATATTATTGATACAACTGATTGATAACCAGGGTTAGGTGAATGAACAAGTGCCTGCGCATTAATAGCCTGAGCTAAATGCCCATGATTTAGTATAAATACTATTATCGCACCAATATAAGCAACTATATTGATAAACGCTACTGAAATACCTCCTAGGGAAGTTATTTTTATTATTTTGTCTAAACCTTTAGTTGCCGTAAAAGTTAATGCAAAAACAAATACTATAGTTAATAGTCCCAAAGTATGAGTTGCATTTAATCCCAAGAAAGACCAATTTGAAGTTGTGTCTTTACCCAAAAGCATAGTTGAAAAATGAACCCATATTGAATTAGAAGTCAGCGTTATCCACACTAGCCAGCCAACATACCACATAAATATGGAAATAAATGCATATTTGGCGCCAACAACTTTTTCAAGCCATGAATAAATACCACCTTTTTCTTTTTTAAATGCGGCACCATATTCTGCAACCATAAATGCAAATGGAACCAGAAATGTTATTGCAGCTAATATATACCATGGGATTGCTGCATAGCCCATAAGCAGAAATGCTCTAGGAATATTCGGAAACATAAATACTGATGTAACGCACATTAATGCCAATGGTATTACAGTTAGTTTTTTATTAGCTTCTTTAGCTTTTTCTGACATTTTTTTCACTCCTCTAATATTTTATTTAAGATATTAAAAAGCTTTTCTCTCCCTTCTTTTTATAAGTTATTATTTCAATATATTGAAATAATAACTTTCAGTATATTGAAATAAATATACTGTTTTATAACATATTCTTCATTAATATAAAAAAATCCTTCTTTATTTTTCAAAAATATTTCATTTTTTTGAATTATTTTTTCTTTTGCAAAAAATTAAATTGGAAATATAAAAATATTAAAATAAAGTTAAATAGCCTCAGCTTAATGGAGTATTAAGCCGAGGCTATTTAACTTTATTTGATTTTAATAACTTGCGGGTGTCATCGACCAAATAGAAATTGCAGTTTCATTGCCGATATTAACAAATCTATGTGGTGTTGTACTATCATAGTAAATGCTATCACCTTCAGATATAACAAATTCCTTAGAGCCCCATTTTACTTTCATGATACCTTTAATCATGTAGCCACATTCCTCGCCTTCGTGAGAAATTTGTTCATAAGAACTGCACATACCTGGCTCGATATTTACCATTAATACTTCTAGTTTTTGTCTTGTATTTGGACTTAAAAGCTCATAAGTAATATTTGAATTGGGCAAAATTATTTTTTTCCTCTCATCTCTTTTAATAATAAAATTATCATTATTATATTCATCGAAAAAGTAATTTATATGTACATTTAATGCCTTTGCTACCTCCCAAAGTGATCCTACAGAAGGTACTGTTAGATCTCTTTCCATCTGACTAATTAACCCAGTGCTTAATTTTGACATTTCAGCAAGCTGTGCAATACTGATTTTTTTTTCTTTACGCAATTTCCTAATTTTTTCACCTAACTTCATGAAATAATTCACCACACTAACATTTTAACTTATATTTCGCAGATTAATTTATACTTTTTATATATATTTTCATGATTGAGTTCATATACTTTATACATCACCGTCTATAAAAATATCTTCACTTAATCCTAAATACTGCATTATTTTTAACCAAATTATACTGTAAGTATATTCCTTATCGTCTTCTAATTGATTTTTAACAGGTCTTCCGACTTTTCTTTTTTCTTTGTCTTCAATAGTAAATTTCCCTGTTTAACCTTAAGTAAATTACACCATAATTTTATTAATTGTGCAAGTATAATTTTGGATTTTTTAGATAAAATTTATAGTATAATTATTAACAGTATATAAAATAAGGGAAGTTGATGATTATGACTAAGAACTATTTTACTAATGCAGTTGATCTTGCCAAAAATATATGTATGAAAAAATTAGACGAGGGAGATATTGCAGTGGATGCCACCATGGGAAAGGGCATTGATACTGTGCTTTTGGCGAAACTTGTAGGTACTTCGGGGAAAGTGTATGCCTTTGATATACAGAGAGAGGCAGTTGACATTACGAGAAAGAATATAGATGAGAGAAATTTGTCGAAGCAGGTGAAGCTTATAGATGACGGACATGAAAACATGGACAGATATATACATGAAAAAGTAAAACTCATTATCTTTAACTTGGGATATCTTCCCGGCGGGAATCACGATATTACCACCAGGGCGGAAACTACACTGGCTGCTGTTGAAAAATCGCTTGAATTGCTTCAGCAAAATGGAGTTGTAATTTTAGTAGTGTACTATGGGCACGAGCAGGGGAAGATTGAAAAGGGTGCACTGGAAAGTTATGTGAAAACCCTGGATCAAAAAAAATATAATGTAGTCAAAATATCCTTTGAAAATCAGATCAATTGTCCGCCGATACTTGTGGCGATTGAAAAGAGATAAGTATTGAAAACATAAACATCAGATTGCATAACATTCTTAAAAATTTGTGTCATTGAAGTATTTGACAAAATAATTTCCAAAATTTAAAATAGTAATAGGGAATATTGGATAACCCTATAGCCCTTATTTTAGGGGGTATAGGGTTTAAATTTATTTTATTAATGAAGTTGATATTTAAAATTGTGTTTTTAGAGGGAGATAAATATGAAGAAAGCATTGATAGTTGATGATGAGGTTAATATTACAGAACTTATAAAAGTCAATTTGGAAGACAGATTTCAAGTTAAATGTTGTTATAATGGTTTGGATGCAGTTAAAATTGCAGAGGAAGAACTTCCAAATATAATAATTCTGGATATAATGCTTCCAGGAATTGATGGATTTGAAGTATGTAGACGCATAAGAAAGAATCCGGTTACCAGTAAGATCCCCATAATAATGTTAACTGTAAGAAAAGAAGAAAACGATAAGATTGTAGGATTGAAACTTGGTGGTGACGACTATATAACAAAACCTTTCAGTGTAAATGAGCTTCTGGCCAGGATAGATGCTGTACTCAGAAGAGTACCGGAAAATGATATAAAAAATAGAAATATAATAAAAATTGGGAACATTATTATAGACAATGACAAATATGAAGTGACCAAAAACGGCAGGAAAATAGAATTTACCCTGAGAGAATTTAAACTGCTGCAGATGCTTGCCAAAAACAGGGGAAATATTGTTTCGAGAGATATGATAATAAAAGAAGTATGGGGATGCTCAAAATTGAATGATTCAAGAACTTTGGACGTCCATATTAGAAAATTGAGGAAAAAGCTGGAAGATAATGACAAATTTCCTGAATATATAGAGACCGTTAGAGGACTGGGTTATATGATCAAGTAGGTGAATTTATGAAAAGAAAATTATTTGGTACATATATAATTCTGCTTTTGGTTGGCTCAATAATAACTGGAGCTCTGGCATTGAGTTCTCTAAGAACTTATTATATGAAAAACATGAGAGAAAGACTTATTGTGAATGAAAAGTTAATTACAAGTGCTCTGATGAGTTATGCTGACACTGCGGAAAGCATAGATTATTACTTAATAGCAAAAAAATTTTCTTCTCAGATAGGAAACGAAGTTACGTTTTTAGATGGAAAAGGCAATATAATTGCAGATTCGGCAGGTGTCAATCTGGTTGGGAAAAATCAAATGGATAAACTTGAAATACAAAATTGTTTTAATGATGATATTGCAGTGAATGAAAGAATTGATGAAAACACAAAACAAAAAAGTTTTTTTCTGGCAGTGAGGCCCTTGAAAATACAGGGTAAAAATATAATTATAAGGCTTTCTGTACCTCTAAAGGAATTTGATAATCTAAACAGAGCCTTTTTAAGCTGTATTTTGATATCAATACTTATGGGCACTATAATTGCGATTGTAATTGGATTTTTTTTCTTGAACAATTTGATGGAGCCTATAAATATACTGAATATGGCTACCAAAAAGATATCCAGGGGAAACTTTAAATTCAGAGTCAAGATAAATACTAATGATGAGCTTCAGGAACTTGCGGAAAGTTTTAATAATATGTCCTTGAGTGTAAATAGTGCAATAGTTGAATTGAATAACAAGAATATAGAATTGAATTCTATATTAAACAGTATAGTTCACGGTATAATGGTAATGAATGAAAAATTGAATGTAATGCTTTTAAATCCAACTGTAGAGAGTATGTTTAATATAAAGGAATCAAACGTGGGAAAAATAAATTTAAAAGATATTATAAACTCAAAAGAACTTTTGAAAATGATAAAATGTACTTTTGATACAGGGAAATATAATCAGAGAGAAATTTCACTGATTAAGGGAAAAATCTTTAAAGTAACTACTAATTTGATAAAGTATGATTTGAATTGTAATAGAAATGGTAAAAATATAATTATAGTATTTGAAGATGTTACAGAGATAAAAAGACTTGAGGAGCTTAGAAGCGAGTTTTTTGTAAATGCTTCCCATGAGCTTAAAACTCCCCTTACTACCATAATGGGCTTTACTCAGACACTGTCTAAAAATGTTAATTCGAATGATAGATGTAATAATAAAAATCAAGTCCGTTTTTTAGATATAATAAATGGTGAACTGCACAGATTAAAGAGGTTGATAGATGATATACTTCTTTTATCAAAGCTTGAAAGCAAAAAATATTATACCAGTATGGATAAGGTAAATATCTACAGGGAATTGGATGAAATAGTGTATATGTTTAAAAATAGATCAATGAATAAAAACATCAGTATAGATATTTTAACCGTTAAAAATTTTTCAATTAATTTATGCAGCAGGGATTGGTTCAGACAGATGATAATAAATATTTTGGATAATGCTCTTAAATATACGCAATGTGGAGGGAACATAAAGATAATGGCAGAGCCTAGGGAGAAATTTGCATATATAAGCATAAAGGATAATGGAGTGGGAATTCCAGAAAAAGATATACCGAGAATATTTGAGAGGTTTTACAGAGTTGAGAAGTCAAGAAGCCGGTCTGAAGGCGGCACAGGACTTGGACTTGCTATAGTGAAGCATATAGTCGATGAATTTAATGGGAAAATATATTTAAAGAGTCAGTTGAACAAAGGCAGTGAATTCATAATTAAATTGCCTTTGAATGCATAAATATATTGACTATAAGGAAAAACTATCCTATAATGTTAATTGTGTTAACAATGTTAATAATGTTAATATTGTTAAGACTTATTGTATACAATAATATATTATTCAATTGGAGAAAAATTATGATAAGCATGCTTAAGAAATTAAATCGTAAATCTTCTTTTAAAACACAGGAAAGTACATTCTGTAAATATGAAAAACTTAGAAAACAACTTATGATAAGCATATTTATAGGTTATGCAGGATATTACTTTGTGAGGAAAAATTTCCCTCTGGCAGCACCTTATTTATTACAGGAAGGGTTTGATACGGCACAAGTGGGGATTTTAATGTCTGTTCTCTCTGCAAGTTACGGCATAAGTAAATTTTTAATGGGGATTGTATCGGACAAAAGCAGCCCCAGAGTTTTTTTATCTGTGGGTATAATACTATCTGCAGTGGTCAATATGTTACTTCCCCTTGCTGATAGTTTCAAATTTATGCTGTTTCTTATATTTTTAAATGGATATTTCCAGGGCATGGGATGGCCGGCCTGCGGAAAAACTCTTTCCCACTGGTTTTCAGATGGGGAGAGGGGTACAAAAATGTGTACGTGGAATATCTCACATAATCTGGCTAATGGAATTATTGCTCCTTTGACCGTAGTTGGAATAGCTATATTTGGCAGCTGGAAGGGTATATTCTATTTTCCAGCAGTAACTGCTATATTGATAGGAATATTTTGTTTTATATTTATGAGGGAGGATCCTGTTTCATGTGGATTGCCTCCTATAGAAGAATATAAAAACGACTATTACTGCTGTGCCAAAGTTGATAATAGGGAAAGGGAGCTTTCAGTAAAGGAAATACTTTTTAAATATATTCTCAATAATAAATATCTATGGTGTCTTGCTTTTGCAAATATATTTGTATATATAGTGAGATACAGTATACTTGATTGGTGTGCTGTATACCTTACTACAGTAAAGGGGCTGTCACAGAATCTTACAAATTGGTTTTATTTTTTCTATGAATATGCAGGAATACCTGGAGTCATTTTTGCAGGAAAATTAAGTGATATAACATTTAAAGGAAGACGGGGACCTGTTTCCACAATGTCGATGCTTCTTGTAATGCTGGCTGTAATGGTTTACTGGATGAATCCTGCTGGAAACTATGTAGTTGATATAATGGCACTTTTTATTACGGGACTTTTGATTTATATTCCAGTGACTCTCATAGGAGTTGCGGCTATAGACTTGGTACCCAAAAAGGCAGCAGGGGCTGCAGGAGGATTTACAGGATTATTTGGATATTTATTTGGAACTACCTTTGGAGGAATTGTGATTGGCAAAAGCATACAGTATTATGGATGGACAGCATTTTTTATGATAATTATAAGCTCTTGTGTACTTGGAACACTTTTTTTGTCTCTTACATGGAATATTCATAATAGAGACAGATATATGGAGAATAGGTATTTAGAGGAAATTTGATATTTGATATATGTAAGGAGGAATGTTTAAAATGTTTGATGTACTTAAACCGGCACCCCATATACAAAGGCTCCCGGAAGATCAGATAGATAGACAGTATAAAAGGTACAGGATCCAGGTTTTTATAAGTATATATGTAGGGTATATGATCTATTATTTTGTGAGAAGTAATTTTGCATTGGCAAAGACTTATTTGATACAAGAGGGATTTACAAAGACTGAGTTGGGATTTGTGGCTTCAGCTCTTGGGCTTGCCTATGGAATAAGCAAATTTGTAATGGGAAATGTTTCAGACAGAGCAAATCCCAGATATTTTCTAGCTTTAGGACTTATAACCTCAGGAGTTGTAAATCTCTTTTTCCCTATTACGTCCAGTATAACCTTGATGTTTATATTGATGTTATTAAATGGATGGTTTCAGGGAATGGGATGGCCTCCCTGCGGAAGGACTATGACCCATTGGTTCTCAGATAGAGAACGTGGAGTGAAAATGTCCATTTGGAACACTGCACACAATGTAGGAGGAGGTACTATAGCAGTTATAGCTATGGTAGGAGTTTCTATTTTTGGAAATTGGAAGGGCGTCTTTTACCTGCCTGCAATTATTGCGATAGTTGGGGGAATATTATTTATTGTATTTGCCAGGGACATGCCTCAGTCCGTTGGCCTTCCACCTATAGAAGAGTATAAAAATGATTACCCTGATGTAAATGTAGATGACAGGGAGAGACAGATGACAGGTAAGGAGATACTGTTTAAATATGTTCTGAATAATAAATTTCTCTGGTATATTGCCATAGCAAATATATTTGTATACCTTGTAAGGTATGGAGTTATAAATTGGGTTCCCACTTATTTGAAGGAAGTGAGAAATTTTGATACTAGAAGCTCTTCCATTGCCTTTGCGCTTTTTGAATATGCGGCCATACCTGGAACAATAATAGTGGGCTGGATAAGTGATAAAGTATTTCATGGGAGACGTGCACCTATAGGAATAATATGCATGATAGGTGTAACTATAGCAGTATTTGTATATTGGAAGAGTAGTAACCCAATAGCAATTAACTGTGCTTTGGCATCTATTGGAGCGCTTATATATGGTCCTGTTATGCTTATAGGAGTAAGTGCACTGGATTTGGTACCTAAAAACGCATCGGGAACTGCGGCTGGATTTACAGGTTTATTTGGATATATGGGAGGCGAGGTCCTGGCTGAGGTAGCTATGGGAAGTATAGTGGATAAATTCAGCTGGAATGGAGGATTTATTCTTCTTATGGTATCCTGCATTTTGTCTATAATATTCTTGAGCTTTACCTGGAATGTGCATGACAGGTCAACAGATGATAAACAAACGGCAGCTTCCTAGGTGACATTATTACAAATTAATAACACAAAAATAAAAATTAGTATTGACAAAATACTTTGATAATTGTAATATATAATTGTAATAATTAAATATTGATTCTTATCAAGAGAGGTGGAGGGACTGGCCCTATGATACCCGGCAACCTGAATTTATATTATTCAATGGTGCCAATTCCAGCAGGTTAACCTGAGAGATGAGAAATGAAAGGATATAACTTCCTGTGGTTTCTCCATAGGAAGTTTTTTGACTCTATGAGTAAATTTAATATTTTAGTTGACTAACTAGAAAACTAGAGGTTAAGTTGAACTTATCCGTAAGGATTGAATTCTGCGAATAAGTAAGATTTAATCTTTTTTTAATAGCATAAAGATAAAATCAATATTATAAATATTGCGGCAAATATTAGTGGGAAAGGGGTATGAAAATGAGTGCAATATTAAATGATGCGATGAAATATATAGATCAGTCCCAGAAGGCATATTTTATCACATTGGATAAAACTGATAAAAAATATATTATAAATATAGCTGAATTTATAAATGATTGTACAGATATATATTTTATTGTAGATAAGGATATCGGGAATGTTGAAAATGATTCTATAGTCAATGTTTACTTTCAAAGTAAAATTGAGAAGTATAAGATGTTTAAGAGAATATGTGTTTCTGGAAAATTGACTAAAATAATATATTCTACTGAAATTTATAGAGTATTCAAGGCCTTAGGCGGTAAAAATAAGGGGAAATATATTCGAAATGGAAACTTAAAGAACTATACTGTGTATAAATTGAAAGTAAAATATATGAATTTGTGTGATTATGTCAAATCATCGGAAAAACTGAGAAAAATAATCTAGAACTAAAAATTTCTTATATCTTGTGTTTTAAAAAAAGCAGTGATAAGAGTCAAATTTTGTATGCAATTGTTGAAGTGAAAAAATACTATCCGTTTATAGATGGGTAGTATTTTTTTATTAGTAGTAACGGACGGGTTGCAGCCTTTTAGCTTGTAAATAACCATTATAAATATTATAATAAAATAGATAGAATAAGGGATAGTTTGGAAATGCTATCTCTAATTTTTTGAAGTTTAATCTATGATGAAAGGAAATAAGTATGAGCAAAATATTGGTATTGGCTGAAAAGCCTTCTGTAGGAAGGGATTTGGCTAGGGTACTTAGGTGTAATAGAAAAAACTCGGGCTATCTGGAGGGAGACAGATATGTAGTGACCTGGGCACTCGGGCATTTGGTAACATTGGCGGATCCGGAAGTCTACAGTGAAAAATATAAGAATTGGAACCTGGAAGACCTGCCGATGCTTCCAGAAAAATTAAAGCTGGTAGTTATAAAGCAAAGCGGAAAACAGTTTAATATAGTTAAGGCTCAGATGAATAGAAAGGATATAGGGGAAATAGTAATTGCCACGGATTCTGGAAGGGAAGGAGAACTGGTAGCCAGGTGGATAATAGAAAAGGCCAGAATAAAAAAACCTCTTAAAAGGTTATGGATATCCTCACAGACGGATAAATCCATAATAAATGGATTTAAAAATTTAAAACCTTCTTCTAAATATGATAATCTGTATAGAGCTGCACAGTGCAGGGCAGAAGCGGACTGGGTGGTAGGACTTAACATAACCCGGGCCCTCACTTGCAAATATAATGCACAGCTTACTGCAGGGAGAGTACAGTCTGCAACTCTGGCCATGATAGTTAACAGAGAAAAAGAAATAAATGATTTTAAACCTAAGGATTATTATGAAATCACTGCTAAATCCGATAAGTTTAAATTGAAATGGGTTGATAGAAAAAGCGGCAGGGCAAATATCTTTAATAAAGACAAGGCAGATGGCATTGTAAAGAAAATCAATGGTAAGATTTGTACTGTAGTTGATGTAGTGGAAAATGACAAAAGAAAATTTTCACCGGCCCTGTATGATCTAACTGAACTTCAGAGAGATGCCAACAGGATATTCAACTATTCAGCTAAAGAGACACTTTCAATAATGCAGAGACTTTATGAAAACTATAAGATATTGACTTATCCAAGAACTGATTCCAGGTATATTTCTACAGATGTGTTTGAAACTATACCTGAAAGATTGAAAGCTATTTCATTGGGAAGTTATAAAAAATTTGCAGATCGGATAATGAGTAAAAAAATAAATGCCCATAAAGGGTTTGTGGATAATGGCAAAATTGGAGATCACCATGCCATAATTCCCACGGAAGAAAGAGTGCAGCTGTCTAGATTGAGTACTGAAGAAATGAATATATACGATCTGGTTGTAAAAAGATTTTTAGCAGTTATGCTTCCTCCTTATGAGTATGTTCAAACTTCTGTAAAAGCAGATATTGCTGGAGAATTGTTTACAGCCGTGGGGAATGTAGTAAAATCCAAAGGGTGGAAAATGGTATATGAGAGGGGAGCCGGAATGGAGGCAGAAGGTGAAAAAGACAGCCAGTTGCTTCCAAAAGTAAAAAAGGGTGATATCGTAAATATAAGGGCTGTGGAATTGAACAAACTTCAAACCAAACCGCCTGCCAGGTTTAATGAGGCCACTCTTTTATCGGCCATGGAAAATCCCCAAAAATATGTGAAATTGGACAGTGAAAGTGCCAAAACTCTTGGAGAAACTGGAGGTATAGGAACTGTGGCCACTAGGGCAGACATAATAGAGAAACTATTTAATATGTTTTATGTGGAAAAAAGAGGTAGGGAAATTGTTCCGACATCCAAGGGAAAAC
Organism: Clostridium sp. MT-14; assembly: GCF_042436595.1. Lineage (NCBI taxonomy): Bacteria > Bacillati > Bacillota > Clostridia > Eubacteriales > Clostridiaceae > Clostridium > Clostridium sp. MT-14. The sequence continues at coordinate 57,158 of NZ_JBHMIY010000006.1, read as the reverse complement.
AGCTTGTGGATTTAGTTCCAGAAGGACTTAAATCACCTCTTATGACAGCTAAATGGGAAAAAGAACTTGAAGATATAAGTACAGGTAATGAAAAACCAGATATATTTTCAAAGAAGATGAGAAAGTATGCAGTGAGATTGGTGGAAGATGTAAAGAAAAGTAAAGATAAATTTGTGTATGACAATGTTACAGGCAAGAAATGCCCTCACTGCGGCAAATACATGCTTCAGGTAAAGGGAAAGAGTGGAATGATGTATATCTGTCAGGATAGAGAGTGCGGCTATAGGGAAAATATAAGCAGATTTACCAATGTAAGATGCCCTGAATGTCATAAAAAACTTGAACTCAGAGGAGAAGGCCAGGGGAAAATATATGTATGTCCTAATTGTAGTTTTAGAGAAAAAGCTGACTTATTTAATAAAAGATTTAAAGAATCTGAGAATAAATTAAATAGAAAAGATGTTTCAAAATATATGAAGAAAATAAAAAAAGAAAACGAGAAACCTATAAACTCATCATTAGCGGAGGCGCTTTCTAAATTAAAATTAAAATAAGCTGCTGCTTTTAAGTTTATATCTATAATTATTTAGAAGTAAGTGTTAAAATGTTAATGGATGTATTTAGAAAAATTTGACGAGGAGGATGTTGTATGGAGAATTTTATTTTTAAGAATGCTACAGAAATTATTTTCGGCAGAAATACTGAAAGATTTGTTGGAAGCAAAGTAAAAGAGTATTCTAAATCTAAAAAAATTCTTTTTTGCTATGGCGGAGGGAGTATAAAAAGATCTGGACTCTATGACAGAGTAGTAAAATCCTTGAAGAAAAATGGAATTGAATTTATAGAACTTCCGGGGATAAAACCTAATCCTAGATTGGGGCCCGTTAAAGAGGGTATAAAAATCTGCAGGGAAAATGATATAAAATTTATATTGTCAGTAGGTGGAGGAAGTGCCGCAGACACTGCCAAGGCAATTGGAGTAGGAGTACCATATGATGGAGATGTATGGGATTTCTACTGCGGGAAAGCCCAGGTAAAGGAATCACTGCCTGTAGGTGTTGTAATAACACTGCCTGCTACAGGAACTGAAGCCAGCAATAGTTCTGTAATAATGAATGAAGATGGATGGTATAAAAAAGGATTGAATACGGTGCTTATAAGGCCTGTATTTTCAATCATGAATCCAGAGCTTACGTTTACACTTCCAGCATATCAGACTGCCTGTGGTGCTGCTGACATTATGGCACATATAATGGAAAGATACTTTACAAATGTGAAACATGTGGATCTTACCGATAGACTTTGTGAAGCTGCTCTCAGAACTGTTATAAATAATGCACCTATAGTTTTGAAGGAACCAGAAAATTATGATGCCAGGGCAGAGATAATGTGGAGCGGTACTATAGCTCACAATGATATATTGAGTACAGGAAGAATTGGAGATTGGGCATCTCATAAAATTGAACATGAACTGAGTGGGGAAACTGATATCGCCCATGGGGCAGGACTTGCAATTGTTTTTCCTGGATGGATGAAATATGTCTATAAACATGATATGAACAGGTTTGTACAATTTGCAGTGAGAGTCTGGGATGTGGATCTTTCCTATAATTCTCCTGGAGATATCGCACTGGAAGGTATAAGAAGACTTACTGCATTCTTTAAATCCATGGGTCTTCCTACGAGTTTGAAAGAGGGAAATATACCTGAGGATAAAATAGAAGAAATGGCAAGTAAATGTACGGATAATGGTGCAAATACAGTAGGCCAATTTGTAAAAATAGGGAAAGAGGATATAATAAAAATACTTAATCTGTGTAAGTAGCATGATGGTATCATGAAAATTGATCCATTAAGATGCAGCGGCAAAATTAGGTTATATTTTATGAGAACACAGTTTGGAGATATATCAAAAATATTTTTGGTATATCTCTTTTTAAGTTATGTTATAAAAATACAGTTGAAGGTAATTTATGTGTTTGTTTAAAATATATTCAAATTATTTGGTATTTTTTTATTATGAAATTGCATTTATAAGATAAGAATGTAATAAATATTTCAATATAATTATTCTTAGAATAAATTTTATTATAGAAGTTTAACTTAAAATTTTTTTCATATAAGATAAGTTTGACTTATTCATTTTAAATATAGGGTAAAATTATTGAAATGGATATTTAAAAGTTCAATTTATGATAAAAATTAAATAGATAAGATATTTCTTAATTTTATAAATATTTTTATAAATATTTATTCTATATATAATAATCCATAAAAAAATATATATGCAATAATAAATTTTTGTGAGGTTTAATGATTCTTAGTATATTGACATAATAGATTCTGTAAATTTGAATAGAATTTATGAATAAATCCAAAAATATCATTTCATTAAACGTATACATAATTAAATGATTATAAATACAATACGAAAAAAATGATAAAACAATAAAAAAATAATAAAAGAAATTATAAAATGATATTGATTTGTATAATAAATGGTGGTATTATAATAAAAACATTCATTTATTATAAAAATGGTGTTGATTTGCAATTGCAAATTAAAACGATGCATTGTTTAAGTTTTCAAGTTAGTATTAATAATTATTAAAACCTATAGGAATATTAAAAAATTTTTTTGATTCTGAGTTGCAATAAAATATATGAGGGGGCAATAACTTTATGAAAGATATATTTAGGAGAAAATCTATAGATAATCTCATAGCAGAAACTAAAGGTAAAGAATCTTTAGAGAAGGTATTGGGATCTTTTGAACTTACCATGCTTGGCATTGGAGCAATTATAGGTACAGGTATATTTGTACTGACAGGGATAGCGGCAGCAAATTATTCTGGACCAGCTCTTATAATATCATTCATCATAGCAGGTTTAGCCTGTGGTTTTGCTGCGCTGTGCTATTCAGAAATTGCGGCTATGGTTCCAGTAGCCGGAAGCGCATATACCTATGGATATGCAGCACTGGGAGAATTTTGGGCATGGATTATAGGCTGGGATTTAATTCTGGAGTATGCGTTTGCAATTGGCACGGTGGCCATAGGATGGAGCGGATATTTTAACAGCATATTGGGAAGCTTGGGAATTACACTTCCGGCTGCTATTACGAAAGCACCTTTTGAAGGCGGAGTAATAAATTTACCTGCAGTACTTATACTTGTGCTTATAACTGGTATTTTGATAGCAGGTGTAAAACAGAGTACTACTACAAATAATATAATAGTTGGAATAAAATTAGCGGTAGTATTATTATTCATAGTGCTGGGAGTAGGACATGTAAAGCCGGCTAATTGGCATCCGTTTATGCCTTATGGTTGGAATGGGGTTTTTGCTGGTGCTTCAGTGATATTCTTTGCTTATATAGGATTTGATGCAGTTTCTACTGCAGCGGAAGAAGTTAAAGATCCTCAGAAAGATTTGCCGAAAGGTATTATAAGTTCATTGATTATTTGCACTGTATTGTATATTGTAGTATCAGCTATATTAACAGGTATGGTTCCATATTTGAAATTTAAGGAGACAGCAGCTCCTGTGGCCTTTGCTCTTCAGCAGGTAGGTATAAATTGGGGTTCGGCACTGGTTTCGGTGGGTGCAATTTGTGGTTTAACTTCAGTTTTGATTGTTATGATGTTTGGACAGACTCGTATATTATTTGCCATGTCTAGAGATGGACTACTTCCAAAGGTATTTGGACACGTTAATCTAAAATTTCATACACCTGTAAAGAGTACATTGCTGGTAGGTATTATAACCATGGTTGTAGCTGGATTTACTCCAATAGGAATTGTTTCAGAACTGACCAACATAGGTACGTTGGCAGCGTTTATAATAGTATCTGCATCTGTTATAGTTTTAAGGAAGACAGAACCTAATAGAGAGAGAAGTTTTAAGGTTCCATTTTCACCTGTTATTCCTATGCTCGCTGTAATATCCTGTGCATTCTTAATAGCACATCTTCAAAAAGTAACTTTGATGAGATTTGTAGTATGGCTTGCTTTTGGATTAATTCTTTATTTTATATATGGATACAAACACAGTACTATTACCGAAGACAATAATCAGGAAAAAGTAATTTAATATTTCAGCCATAATAAAATAAATTATGTATGAAAAAATAGATACAGGAAAAATCTGTATCTATTTTACTCATGTAGATAATAGAATATTAAAAAAAGTATGAACAAAAAATAAAAAATTAAAAAAACTATTGACATTTAGAGCATAAGGTATTATTATCGTCACATATAATAAATTAATTTGTGAATGTAATTTAAAAATATATAAAACCGTGATAGGGAAGAGTAGGTAGTAAAAGATTTTAAAGAGAGTGAGATAAGGTGAAAGCTCATAGATTATAAACTATTGAAAATCACCCTGGAGTTGTAGGCTGAAATAGAAGTAAGCTGTACCGGCAAAGCCGTTATTGTAGTTGAGAAAAAAATTGGGTGGTACCGCGAACCAAACTCTCGCCCCAGGGTGAGTGGTTTGGTTTTTTTATATTCTAGTTTTAAAATATATTGAGAAAATATATGCAATTTACAGAATTATCACAAAAATTCATTCTGGTCTAAGAAGAAAAAATATAAAATTAAAATAAAGTATGTTAAAAAATTAACAATTAGGGGGCTTTGTATATGAAATTAAAGGGTGCAGAAGTGTTATTAAAATGTATGTCAGAACAAGGGGTGGATACTGTTTTTGGCTATCCTGGAGGTACTGTCCTTCCCATATATGATGCTTTGTACAATTCAAAGGATATAAATCATATAATGACTGCTCATGAGCAAGGGGCTACTCATGCTGCAGATGGATATGCTAGATCTACTGGAAAAACTGGAGTAGTAATTGTAACTTCGGGTCCGGGTGCAACTAATACAGTGACTGGAATCGCAACAGCTTATAGAGATTCCGTTCCCATTGTGGTGTTTACGGGACAGGTGTCTTTAAAGTTACTTGGAAAAGATTCTTTTCAAGAGGTAGACATCAGGGATATTACCTCATCTATAACTAAGAAAAATTACATGGTTGAAGATGTAAAAAATTTAGCAGGTATTGTAAGAGAAGCCTTCAGGGTAGCTGTCAGTGGAAGACCGGGCCCTGTGGTCGTAGACATACCTAAGGATATACAGGAATCAGAAGTTGAGTATAAGCCAGAAGTAGATGATTTAGCTGTATCTAAAAATAAGATAGGCTTTAATCAGAGAGAATTTAAAGACAGGCTAGATGAAGCAGTTGATATGATAGATGATAGTGAAAGACCAGTTATATATTCAGGAGGCGGTGCAGTTATATCTGGAGCTCAAAGAGAACTTATGGAATTGGTTAAAAAAATAGATTCTCCGATTACCTGTTCTCTTATGGGAATTGGAGCTTTTCCAGGAAATAATAAAAGCTATATGGGAATGGTGGGCATGCATGGCAATCCCTGTTCAAATTATGCTGTGAATAATTGTGATTTGCTTATAGCCATAGGAGCGAGATTCAGCGATAGAGTTATAAGCAAAGTGGAGGATTTTGCTCCTAAAGCTAAAATAATTCATATAGATATAGATTCAAGGGAGTTTGACAAAAATATTAGTGAGGATATTTCCATAAAAGGAGATGTGAGAGAGGTACTCAAAAGGATAAATAAGAAGGTGAAAAATGCCAGTCATGAAAAGTGGATGTATAGAATAAAGCAGTGGAAAAGTGAAGAAAAGGATCCCTTTGAAAAAAATTGTAGATTAAGTCCTAAATATATAATGAACTGTCTTTATAAAATTACTAAAGGGGATTGTATAATAACTACTGAAGTAGGACAAAATCAAATCTGGACTGCTCAATATTTTAAATTTTTAAAGCCCCGTACATTCATATCTTCCGGGGGACTTGGAACTATGGGATATGGATTGGGAGCGTCTATAGGTGCATCTATAGGAAACCCCGGCAAAAGGGTAATAAACGTAGCAGGAGATGGAAGTTTTAAAATGAATTCAGTTGAACTTGCTACTGTGGCAAAATATAAACTGCCCATTGTACAATTACTTTTAAATAACCATGCTTTAGGTATGGTATATCAATGGCAGGATATGTTTTACAATAAGAGATTTTCAAGCACAGAGCTTGGACAGGACGTGAATTTCATGGAATTGGGAAAAGCTTATGGTATAGAAGCTTTTAAAATAGAGTCCAATGATCAGGTGGAAGAAGTTTTAGTAAAGGCTTTAAATTTAAATAAACCTGTTATAGTAGAATGTAATATAAACAGACAGGAGAGGGTTCATCCCATTGTTCCACCAGGTGCTGCTATAACGGAAATTATAGCGTAGAAAAAGAAATTGTCTCAAACTTTGCCATGAGACAATTTCCTTTTGTTTTAAGCTTTTTTTACTATTCTACCCTCAAATAATTCATAGGAATACAAAAGTATACATATGATGTAGGAATTTACTATAGTCATGAGCAGAGTTTGTACTATCCGTGGTATCCACATAATCATAAATCCTTTTGTCATAAGAGCTGGAGTGAATATCAGCAAAATACAAGTATTTGCAGTGGAAACAATAATTCCGGAAATTCCAAGGGAGATGGCCAGTTTAAAATAGTTGCTGTTTATGAAATCACGGGCTTTTCCAGTTCCCTTTTTAATGAACATATTTATAATAAACAGTACTATTCCTATAACGCCTATAAGCATGAAGCCGGCGACCATATACTGAGACTTTGTACCCAGTGATATTAATAATTTGCCCAAATAGGACTGGGCTGCAAGTTTTGTTACCATAAAATTGAATAAACCTATTAGAAATAAGAGTATAAAAAATGCATTGTAATAATTTATTATTTTATGCTCTTCAGTGTTCTTAATACGTTTCCATATAACAGCAGGTAAAAAGCCGGCAATTACATTGGTGATGGTAAGCAGGGGAATATATGCCCCCATGGGAGTTATTATGTATCCCAATATATCTACCAGTCCTCCTGCAATTCCGCCATAAAGCGGGCCGAACAGAAGTCCCGGCATTACATAGAATATGGCACTAAAACTTATTCTCATAGTGAGTATACCACCTGCAGCTATTAATATGGAAAAAGATCTTAAGACAAGTGCAATGGCAATAAATACGGCAGTAGTAACGAGAAATTTTGTATTCATTCTATTTTTCATATTTTTTACCTCCAGTGTTTATTTGATCTAACTTTACAAGGAGTTAATTGATTTTCAATAGAAACACCTCTTTTCTCTTTAATGTGGTCACATTAAAGAGAAAAGAGGTAAATACAAGATCCCTTTAATGTAACAGCGGAAGCAATATTATATCATAAGCTTTAAATCAATAATGTAATGCATTTAAGCTTTTTGTTTAGAGACAACCTCCCATTCTCTAACACTTTATGCATAATATTTACTCTGCTACCTATATTTTAATTATATAAAATGGCATGCATATTGTCTATATATTTTGCATGATATGAAGAAATTTCGACTTTGATATTTAATTTAGAAGTTCTTTTACATCTCTGTAAACAAGTATATTGGAAATTCCACCGTAATATCTTATTATGCCGTCTATTACTGTTATAGGTGGGGTAAATCCTTGTTCTATAACTTTTTTTACCTTAGCATCATCAGTTGAAAAATTGAGATTACTTAATTCTATAAATTTTATATCTATATTTTGTGCTACATCACTTATTTCTAGAAAATTTTTTAAATTGCCATATAGATCGTAAGTTCTTCTAAAGATCAATTTGTCTGATGAACTCTCATTTTTGCCGGATTTGCAATTTGAGCAGTTTGAACATTTAAAACAACTTGAGTCTTTGCAGCTGCAGTAGTTGATACCAGATAAAATGGAATCTTTATTTCCATATACTGCTATTTTTATTTTCATATGATAAAATCCTTTCCTATCCTAAATTAGATATTTTATAATAATTTGAATTTCGCTTATGTTGACAAAAACTCTATTTAAAAATAGAATTATTATATTGCAGTAACTTACTACATTTATGCATAAACTGTATAAAAATTTTATTATATGGGAGGGACAATCGATGAAGAGAGAAATATATATGGATTATGCAGCTACCACCTTTGTTAAGCCAGAGGTTTTGGCGGAGATGAATCCATATTTTACTGAGAATTTTGGCAACCCTTCTTCGGTTTATTATATATCAAGAAAAACTAAAATGGCAATAGCTAAAGCCAGAGAGGGTATATCAAAGATTATAAATGCAAATAAAGATGAAATATTTTTTACAAGTGGAGGTTCTGAAGCCGACAATTGGGCTATAAAGGGAGTAGCACTGGCTAATAAAAATAGGGGAAGACATATAATAACTACAAAAATAGAACATCATGCCGTATTGAATACATGTAGATATCTAGAAAATCATGGCTTTAAAGTAAGCTATCTCTCTGTGGATAAATTTGGAAAAATTGATTTACAGGAGCTTGAAAATTTAATTACGAAGGATACTATACTTGTGTCTGTTATGTTTGCAAATAATGAAATAGGCACTATAGAGCCAATAAGTGATATAGGTAAAATCTGCAGGAAAAAGGGAGTTCTATTTCACACTGATGCAGTTCAAGCTGTGGGAAATGTTCCCATCGATGTGCAGTCTATGAATATAGATTTGCTCTCGATGGCATCACATAAATTTTATGGCCCAAAGGGTATGGGAGCTCTTTATATAAAAAGGGGAACTAAGATAGACAGTCTAATTCATGGGGGTTCTCAAGAGAGAGGGAGAAGGGCCGGTACAGAAAATATTGCAGGTATAGTTGGTATGTCGAAAGCATTGGAGATTGCAGCTTCAAATATGGATGAAGAGAGAAAGAGACTAATATATTTACGAGATAAGCTAATAGATGGGCTTTTGAAAATACCGTATGCTAGTTTAAATGGAGATAGAACCTGCAGACTGCCAGGTAACGTGAATATAAGTTTTGAATTTGTAGATGGTGAAATCATGGTCATGTCTCTGGACCGTGAAGGTATATATGTTTCCACGGGGAGTGCATGTTCCGCAGGAGCAGTAGAACCTTCCCATGTACTCACTGCAATTGGGCTTTCTGAGAAAGAAGCCAAAAGCTCTCTAAGGCTTACTTTAGGGGCAAAAACTACAGAGGATGACGTGGACTATGTGATAAAGGTCCTAAGCCGCAGGGTTTCTGACTTTAGAAAAAGTAATAAAAGATGGAATGAAAGATCACATTAGATAATTTCTTCTAAGTGGAACAGGTGATAAATATGGTAAAAAAAGTAGTAGTGGGTATGAGCGGAGGTGTGGACAGTTCTGTGGCAGCATATCTTTTGAAAAAACAGGGATATGACGTTATAGGAGCTACCATGCAGGTATGGCAGGATGACGATTATTATCAAGGTATGGAGGGAGGGTGCTGTTCCCTGAGTGCGGTAGATGATGCCAGAGCTGTAGCATACCATTTGAAAATTCCTTACTATGTTATGAATTTTAGAGATGTATTTAAACGGAATGTAATAGATTATTTTATAGATGAATATGTGAAAGGCAGAACTCCCAATCCCTGCGTAGCTTGTAATAAGTATATAAAATTTGAGGAGCTTTTAAAAAGAGCGGTGGAGCTGGGTGCAGATTATGTGGCTACAGGTCACTATGCTACGGTGGAAAAAGTAAATGGAAGGTATGTCCTGAAAAAATCAAAAGACGTTAAAAAGGATCAAACCTATGCTCTTTACAATTTGAGTCAATTTCAACTGGCGCATACACTCATGCCCTGTGGTGTATATAATAAGGAAGAAATAAGAAAAATAGCAAAAGATATAGGCCTTGGGGTTCATAATAAAAAGGACAGCGAGGAGATATGTTTTATACCTGATAATGATCATGGTTCTTATATAAAAAGATGTGTACCCGGTAAGATTAAGGAAGGTAATTTTGTAGACAAAAATGGAAATGTACTTGGGAAACATAAAGGAGTAGTCTATTATACTATAGGACAGAGAAAGGGTCTTGGAATAGCTTTGGGAACGCCTATGTATGTTGTAGATATAAATCCGGCTGCAAATGAAGTTGTGCTTGGGAAACAGGAGGATATATTTAAAAAAAATTTAATTGCAGTGGATGTAAATTTTATGGCTTTTGAAAAATTGGAAAAACCCATGAAAGTTCAGGCCAAAATAAGATATTCTGCTGTACCTGCAGAAGCAACTATAAGTATGGAGGATGAAAAAAGGGTAAGGGTTGAGTTCTCAGAAAAACAGAGAGCCATTACAAGAGGTCAATCTGTAGTATTTTACAGTGGAGATATTTTAATTGGAGGCGGAATAATTGAAAGTGTGCAGTGATTCATGTTAAAATTATAGAATAAATACAATGGTAAAGGAGATTTTAATATGAATGATCTGCCGAAAGTGTTTGATGATTTTAGCGATTCTAGAAAAAAGGGATTTATAAGAATAAAAAACCTCAAAGATGAGGGCAAAAAAGTCGTAGGTACTTTTTGCACGTTTACCCCCTGGGAGATTATAAATGCTTCTGGTGCAGTATCTGTGTCCCTTTGTGCTAAAAGTGATGAAACCATAGAAGATGCTGAAAAATATCTTCCTAGAAATTTATGTCCTCTCATAAAATCCAGCTATGGATTTGCAATAACTGACAAGTGCCCTTATTTTTATTTTTCTGATCTTATAGTAGGAGAGACTACCTGTGATGGAAAAAAGAAAATGTATGAATATTTATCCAAAGTGAAGAATGTACATGTTATGCAGCTTCCCCAAACCAGTGCAGGTGAGGATTCCTTTAAGTTATGGAAGAATGAAATATTAAAGCTTAAAAGCCACTTGGAGAAGGAGTTTGGCGTCAGCATAACGGAACAAGAAATTCGGGAATCTATAAAAGTAAGAAATAAGGAAAGAAAAGCTTTAATGGCATTTTCCGCATTGGGAAAGATGGATCCACCGCCTATAACTGGACTTGAAATGCTTAGAGTTTTAAGTGGTGCTTCTTTTAAATGGGACAAGGATGCAGAGATAGAGGAAATATATAATTTGATAGATGATGTTGTAAAAGAACAGAAAAATGGGGCAGAAAAGGTTTCACAAGATGCTAAAAGAATACTTGTGACAGGATGTCCTTTAGGAGAGTCAACTGAAAAGATAATAAATGCCATAGAGGGAAATGGCGGGGTAGTGGTTTGCTATGAAAATTGTACAGGTATAAAGGAAACCAGTAGACTGGTAGATGAGGATAGAGAGCCGATAGATGCACTTACTGAAAAATATTTAAATATAGGCTGCTCCTGCATGACTCCCAATGACAATAGGACAAAGCTTATATCAGAGCTTATTGATGAATACAAGGTTGACGGTGTAGTAGATGTAATTCTCCAAGCATGTCATACTTACAGTGTGGAGTCCTATGGGATGAAAAAATTTGTTACGGAAAAAAAGAATATACCTTATATGAACATTGAAACGGATTACTCCCAGGCAGATATAGGCCAGATAAAAACCAGGATATCCGCATTTATAGAAATGTTGTAATAAAATAGGGCTTGAGTTTTTCAGTGTTTATAAAAATAATGGTAAAACTTGAGTCCTTTTAGTCAGCACCAAAATTACTGAAAATTTTTGCAATATGATATATCGTGTAAAACAATGCTTTATATATGGGAGGAAAGATGATGAAGATGCTTATAGTCTGTTCCGAAAAAAGCAGTAAATTACCTGAAAATGAATTTTATATAAAAACGGACAGCAGGTTTGCAAATTCAAAATTCATACCTAATATGATTGATTCTAAAGAGGTATGTACAGTATGCGGCAGGAGATGTATGTGGTGTAGGGGAAGGTACAAATTAAATTTTAAAGATAGTATAAGTGAAATAGTAAAGCTTCCTGACTTATATAGAAAATTTGAGGATTTTCCATTGAAATATCTTCCAAGTAAATTTAAGGAACATGATATAGCTGTGTTGTTGGGAATACATGAGGATATAATAGTTGAGATTCCAAAATTGCTGCATAATAGTGGCGGAAAAGCATTAATAGCAGCTTGTGAGAGTGGAAAGTGGGTATCTAAATGGACAAGGGAAAAGTTAGTGGATGAATGCAAAAAAAACCGTCTGCAGTATGCATTTCCCAAACCATTTTGTACATTGAATTATGGAAAATTTCCTCTTATAAATGAATTTATAGATACTTTTAAAATAGGAAAACCGAATTTCAGATTGTTTGTAGACAACAGAAATATAATAAGGAAAGCAGAAGTTATCATATCTGCGCCCTGTGGAAATGGTTACAATATAGCCAGGCATCTGGAGGGGAAAAAACTAGGAGAAGAAGCGAGAAGAGCCCTGGCCAAATATTGGCATAGTTATCCTTGCCTTGGAGATATGCATATAGATGGTGAACTTGGTGACACACCTCTTCATATAGCAGGATATACTCATTACAGTGCGTTGGAAAGGGCTGAAATAATAAGAATTTGAGAAATTTTTTACATAGTGTATTGCTTTTTATATGGGTATATTATAGAGTGAAATTAAAAGTGAACAGAGGATGGAGAGTGGGATTGTATATGAATATACTAGTGACGGGACCTAGGGGGAAAATGGGAAGACTTATTGTAAAAATGGCTGAGAATACTGATGGATTGAAAGTAGTCTCAGCTGTGGCTCCAAAGGGAAGAGATTATATAGGAAAGGATGTGGGATTGGTATCTGGGTTGGGCAAATCTATAGGGGCTGAAGTGACAGATGATTTGGAATCCGTTATAGAAAGATGTGATGCTGTAATTGACTATACTACACCGAAATTTTCCATGGAGGTTATGAGAAAAGCATTGGAGTATAAGAAAGGAGTTGTTTGCGGTACCACTGGATTTTCGGAAAATCAATACGATGAGATAAAGAAGCTTTCAAAGCATATACCACTTATAATTGCCGCTAATACTTCCATGGTGGTAAATCTCATGTATGAACTTTTGAAAATTTCAGCACAAGCTATAGGAAACATGTCGGATATAGAAATAATAGAAATGCATGACAGATATAAAAAAGACGCCCCCAGCGGAACTTCAAGGGAAATGGGAGAGATTATGGCTAAAGTTCTTGGAAAAAATCTAAAAGAGGTGGCCGTTTATGGAAGAGAGGGCGAAGAGCCAAGAAAAGAGGGAACCATAGGATTTCACTCGGTAAGGGCCGGGGACATATCAAGCAGCCACACTGTTATATTTGGTCTTATGGGAGAGAGACTTGAAATTACTCACCATGCATACAATTGGGAATGTTTTGCCAGAGGAGCATGCAGGGCAGCACTTTTTTTAGAAGCGAAAGAATCTGGAATTTATGGTATGGAAGACGTGCTCAGGATATAGGGGAGAAAAGGATTTGGCAGTTGCTAAATCCTTTTTTATGGATACATAATATATTTTCTCATGAAAATAATATACAGTAGCATATATTTTTAAATGAACCAATCGATGTATGGTAGATGTAAAGTGAGGAAATATTAAAATAATAGATTGTAGGAGAGAAAATCATGGGTAATTATAACATTCAACGTAGAGAAATAGAAGCTATATATGGAAAAGTAAGTCCCTTTGAACTTAAAAATAGGTTGATAAGCTTGGCCGAAGAATCTAAGGAGGCAGGAATACATTCCCTTTTAGATGCAGGAAGAGGAAATCCAAATTGGATTTCAGCTGCACCCAGAGAGGCCTTTTTTACCTTTGGGCATTTTGCTGTAGAAGAGAGTAGGAGGGTATGGAATGACAATGATCTGGCAGGTATGCCGAAAAGGGATGGAATTGCAGCTAGATTTTTAAATTTCATGAGAAAAAACAAAAGTGAACCGGGGATGGAAACACTTGAGAAGATGATAAATTACGGAATTACCATAAAGGGATTTGATGAGGACGAATGGATATATGAGCTGACAGATGGAATTATTGGGGACAATTATCCACAGCCAGGAAGGATACTCAGGCATGTAGAAAGCGTTGTCCACGATTATCTTATTCAAGAATTGTGTTATAATGAACCACTTGAAAGGAAATTCAATCTTTTTGCGGTAGAGGGGGCCACTGCAGGTATGTGCTATATTTTTGACAGCCTTATAGCCAATAACATGCTGTCTAAAGGGGATAAAATAGCAATTATGGTTCCCATTTTTACTCCATATCTGGAAATTCCGCACTTGCCAAGATATGATTTTGAAGTTGTGGAACTGATGGCCAATGAAGTTACAGGACAATATTCCTATGAAGAATTAAAAAAGATTTCAGATCCTGGTATAAAAGCATTATTTATAGTGAATCCAAGTAATCCGCCTTCTATAGCTATGAGGCCTGTTATAGTAAAAGGATTGAAGGAGATTGTAGAAAAGAGTAATCCTGATTTGATGATTATATCAGATGATGTGTATGGAACTTTTGTAGAGAATTTTCATTCTCTGATGGCAGATCTGCCATATAATACCATAGGAGTGTATTCATTTTCCAAGTACTTTGGAGTAACGGGATGGAGACTTGGAACTATTGCACTGTATGAAGACAATGTATTTGATAAATTATTGGGCCAGCAGGATGAGGACAAAAAAGAAAGGGCAAAGAGGAGGTATGCGGCACTTTCAACGGAATCTGAAAAAATTCCTTTTATAGACAGGATAGTGGCGGACAGCAGACAGGTAGCCCTTAATCATACAGCAGGATTGTCTACGCCGCAGCAGGTTCAAATGGCTTTTTTCGCGCTGTTTGCTTTGGTGGATAAAAGAAATAGATATAAGGATCTGGTCAATTCCATATGTCACAGGCGGAAAAAGTTGTTATTTAATGGGCTGGGGCTTGAATTAGATGAAAATTCCTTTGATGCTTCATATTATGCCCAGTTTGATCTCCTGGAATGGGCAGAACAAAACTATGGAGGAGAGTTTGCAGATTACTTGAAAGATAATTATAAACCTATAGATGTTCTCTTGAAGCTGGCAGAGGAATCTTCAATAGTACTTCTGGGGGGAAGCGGGTTTCATGGTCCTAAGTGGTCCATAAGGATATCTCTTGCAAATTTAGATGATGAATCCTATTCACAAATAGGAGAAGTTATTCACAGCATACTAGAAGAATATGTTGCAAATTGGGAGAATACAAGAGAATAAAGAGTCAAGTATCTCCTCACCAAAAATAAAGTTTTTTACATTAATTTTGTGTTTATTTTTTAACGACAGCTTTTTCCAACTCAACAGTTTGAATAATTTCTTCTCTATTTATGTGTTTCATTTCCAGGTAGATAACACCTGCAGTTATGAGAGCAGATGAAATATCAGCTATAGGCGGAGTCCTCCATACACCTTCAATGCCCCAAAAATGCGGCAATATCAGCAATAGAGGAATCAATAACAACAACTGCCTGGATAATCCTAAAATTGTGGATTGAATTGGCTTGTTAACTGCCTGAAAGTATTGGGAACAGACAATTTGAAAGCCGGCCACAGGAAACATTAAAAAAAAGATTGACATTGCATGGGCAGCGAGTCGGGTTAGCTCTATATTATTGTTATTAAACATATTGGCAATTTGAGTAGGCCATATATGCACTACTGCAGTGCTGACTACTGCTATGATTGTACCCACAATTACTGCCTTTTTCAAGGCTTCTTTTACTCTATCGAATTGCTGAGCGCCATAGTTAAAACCGATTATAGGCTGGGCGCCTTGGCTGATACCGAGAATAGGCATAAACATTAGGGTGGATATACTTCCAACAATGCCCATGGCTGAAAGTGCTATATCGCCACCATAGGTTGTTAATGCTCTATTCAAGATAAGATTTTGAAGACTATTGGCCAATTGCATTGAAAATGGGGCAAAGCCAATAGATACGATACTAATGACTATATTTTTCTGCAATTTGAGATTCTTAAGTCGTATTTTAAGTAAACTATGACCCCAAAGGAAATAACTTAACACCCAAATCGATGAAAATATCTGACCGCAGATAGTCGCCAATGCTGATCCTTTAATTCCAATGCCTAATCTTATTACAAAAATATAATTTAAGACTATATTGATTACAGTTCCAATCACCTGGGTATACATGGCCATTTTAGGATTACCCTCAGCTCTGATAAAATTGACCATTCCCATGCTTATAGAGCCCAAAGCCGAAGCTAGCATTATAATATGGGTAAAATCTTTGGCATAAGGTAAAGTTTTAGCACTGGCTCCAAAAAAACTTAAAATAGGATTAGTAAAAAGAAAATAAATAATGCTTATACATATTGGCAGCAATATTAACAACAACAGAGCATTTCCAGCGATTTTTTCAGCTTCTTCCGGCTTTTTTTCTCCCAGGCGGATGGAGATAAGCGATGTAGCTCCAACACCAATTAGAACAGATACCGCCATGAGAATAAGCATAATTGGAAAGGCTACGGTTATAGCTGCAATAGCAATTGAACCTACCCCACGGCCTACAAACATACGGTCGATAATGTTATATATAGAGTTTACTAGCATGGCGATAACAGCTGGCCAGGAAAATTTCCACAGCAGTCTACTAATTTTTGCATCTCTAAGTTCCATTGTACTATCCATTTTTCAATTCACCTTCTTAATTTTTTGCATGAATTCTACAGCATATTTAAGACTATCAACAAACTTCATTAGCTCACTGGGTTCTGTATTACCTAAGATTTTTCCCATACACTGAATGGAGTTTTTCATTATATCTTCTATTTCTAATTTTCCGTCATTTGTAAGGGATATCAAGGTTTTTCGGCGGTCGTTAGCGTCATCACAGCGAATAACCAGACCAGACTTCTCTAATTGATCGATTAAGGTGGTTAAGCTACCTTTCTCCATATTGAGCATCTTTGCAATTTGGGTTGCAGTGAGAACATGATTCTGATAGAGGAAGCCTATGATCATGATGTGATTTTTTTTAATTCCTTGATACTTACGACTTTCTTTTGGAAATTGGCGGAGAAATTTTTCGTGGAACAAACCCATGGTTTTAAACAACAGTTCATGTAACTCTTGTAGTTCTTCGTATGTCATACACATCGCCCTTCATATAGTTAGAATTCTAATCTTAAGAATACTAACTTATTGTATACCTCCATTTTTTAGTTGTCAAGTTAGCAACAAAATTAAAATTTTATATTGACAATCCTGAAAAAGTGGTATAGTATATAAAATAATTTAACTGCTAAAACTTATGAGAAGAAAGAGTAGGTAGAGGAATTTAGTTCAAGCGAGTTCGGGGCAGTGTGAGCCGAATGCTGTAGCCTGTATTGAATGGGTCTTCGAGGTGCCCTGCGAAATGATAGTAGCAGGAGACGGTAGTCTACCGTTAAAAGGACAGGGTATCGAGTAAAATCCGTACCTGAATGAGATAGTTTGTAGATAGGTGGTACAGCGAAATTTTGCATTTCGTCCTTTTGGATGGAATGCTTTTTTATTTCTCAAAATCTGTTTTACAAATTAATAATGGGTGGCACCGCGGTCATTTCGTCCCAGTTTGTGGATGAAATGGCTTTTTTGTATTTAATTTACTAATTGATATGGAGAAGGTGGTAAAATGTTAAATTTATCTGAAGAGGAGTTTTACAGATATAAAAACTTGAAGAAAAATTTTTCCCTGTTCATAAAGAGCAGCGGGGATGAGACAACTCCTATAAGTATTTATTACAACTTAGACGGAAAAAATAAATTTCTGCTGGAGAGCATATATTCTGAAAATGAAATAGGAAGATACTCTTTCATAGGTATGGATCCCTATATGAAAATGAAAAGCTGTGGAAGTAACATATGCGTGGAGAAAAAAGGATTATTTAAAAATATAAAAGGGAAAATACTTGATTACATTAAAAAATATTTAAATGTTCCCTATGAAGCTCCGGGACTTTCCATTCCATTTACAGGGGGGGCAGTAGGGTATGTAGGCTACGACGTTGTAAGGCAGTATGAGAAATTACCTGATGAAAATAAAGATGATATTGAAACACCGGAATCCTACATGATGTTTTATAAAAAATTTATCTGTTATGATCACTTCAAGCATGAGATCTATTTAATTTACAATTTTATGGAAGGTGACAGTATAACTTACCAGGAAGTAGAGCTTCAGCTGGAGCAGCTAAAGGATATGGTGGGCAGAGGAAATTCATTTCACAGACTGGAGGAAAAAGGCACTGAAAAGCAGGTTACTTCCAATGTCACTGAGAAGAAATACTGCAAAATGGTGGAAAAAGCCAGAGAGTATATAAAATCCGGTGACATATTCCAGGTGGTTTTATCCCAGAGGCTGAAATCAAAGAGCACTTCCCATCCCTTTGATGTGTACAGAAGACTCAGATCGGAGAATCCATCCCCTTATCTATTCTATATTGATTTTGGGGAATTTGAAATAGCCGGGTCGTCACCTGAAAGTCTTGTATCTGTGAAAAACGGCACAGTGATCACCAACCCCATAGCAGGCACCAGGCCCAGAGGCAAAAGTGCAGAGGAGGATATAAAGCTTAAGCAGGAACTTTTAAATGATGGAAAAGAGAGAGCAGAGCATGTGATGCTGGTGGATCTGGGAAGAAATGATATAGGAAAGATAAGTGAATTCGGAAGTGTAAATCTGGATAAATTTATGGATGTGGGCCTTTATTCCCACGTAATGCACATAGTTTCAAAGGTATCAGGCAGACTGGAGAAGAATCTAGGAGATGTAGACGCCCTGATATCCTGCCTTCCAGTGGGAACTGTATCCGGAGCTCCAAAGATAAGGGCCATGGAAATAATTGACGAACTGGAAAACAGCAAAAGGGGAATTTATTCAGGGGCTGTAGGATATTTTTCCTTTAATGGAAATATGGATACCTGTATTGCAATAAGGACCATACTTTTTAAGGACGGATATGCTTATGTTCAATCCGGGGCAGGTATCGTCTATGATTCCGTTGCCGAAAATGAATATAGGGAAACGTTAAACAAGGCCAGAGCCATGATAGAGGTGATATGATGATACTTTTGATAGATAATTATGATTCTTTTACCTACAATCTCTACCAGTATGTTGGAGAGATCTATGAAGATATAAAAGTTGTGAGAAACGACAGGATATCTTTGAAAGAAATAGATGTGCTTAATCCGGAGGGGATAATACTGTCCCCGGGACCTGGAATACCTGAAAATGCAGGTATATGCATAGATGTTGTCAGGAAATTTGGACCTCAGGTACCGATTCTGGGCATATGCCTTGGACATCAGGCTATAGGCTGTGCCTATGGAGGCAGTGTGGTGAGAGCAGGGCATATAATGCACGGGAAGACATCAAAAGTAGCTTTAAAGCAGAGCAAAATATTTGAACATTTGAAAAATTCCATAGATGTGATGAGGTATCATTCTCTGGTGTTAGAGAGAAAAAGTCTTCCCGGGGAACTTGACATAATTGGTGAAAGCCTTGATGACAGGGAAATAATGGCTGTAAGACATAAAAAATATAGAGTCTATGGACTTCAATTTCACCCTGAGTCCATTCTTACGGAAAGTGGAAAGACAATTATTAAAAATTTTGTGGAGGGGATTTGTAATGCTGCAGGAAATAATTAGAGATGTTATAAGTGGAAATGATCTGGGAGAAAAAGAAGCCTATGATTCCATGAATGAGATAATGCAGGGAAAGGCAACTGACTCTCAAATAGGAGGATTTTTGATAGCTCTCAGGATAAAGGGGGAAACCGTTCAGGAGATAACGGGCTTTGCCAGAGCAATGAGAGATAATGCCCTGCCTTTAAAGCTTGACTCTGAGTATGTCATCGATACCTGTGGAACCGGCGGAGATGGCGGAAGAACTTTTAATATATCAACTGCTGCTGCAATAGTTGCTGCTGCAGCAGGAGTGAAGGTGGCAAAGCACGGCAACAGAGCGGTGTCCAGTAAAAGCGGGAGTGCAGATGTACTTGAAAAGCTGGGATTTGATATAAATTTAAATCCGGAGGATGCCCGGAAAAGCATAGATGAAAATGGTATGGCATTTCTTTTTGCCCAGAGATATCACAGTGCCATGAAAAATGTGGCAGGTCCCAGAAGAGAATTGGGAACAAGGACCGTGTTCAACATGCTGGGACCTCTTACGAATCCTGCATTTGTAAAAGGTCAGGTACTTGGAGTATACGATAAAAACTTGACCCATGTGGCAGCTGAAGTGCTTGTGAATCTGGGCTGTGAAAGAGCTCTGGTGGTTTGCGGAGAGGACGGCCTGGACGAGATAAGTACTACATCGAAGACCTATGCAAGTGAGCTTAAAAATGGTGAGATAAGAGATTATACCTTAAATCCTGAAGACTTTGACATCAGGATATCCAGTATGGATGACATAGCAGGCGGCACAGCCGTTGAAAATGCACAGTTCATACTTGAAATTCTCAAGGGCAGCAAAGGCCCCAAAAGGGATATTGTGCTTTTGAACAGTGGAGCGGCCCTTTATGTGGGAAAAGTTTCCGGGAGCATAGCAGAGGGAATAGATATGGCAAGAGAAGTTGTAGATTCAAAAAGGGCCTATGAAAAGCTGCAGGAGCTTGTGAATTGCAGCAGGGCTGTCGGTTAGAGATACCTATATTATGAGGAGATGATAAATAAGGTGATACTTGAAGATATAGTTGCAGAAAAAATACCTCAGATTGAAGTGGAAAAACAGATTGTGCCTGCGACAAAACTTGCCAAAAGCTCAGGAAATTCAAGTAGAAGAAATTTTAAAAGATCACTGGACAAAAGTGGGATATCCATTATTGCTGAAATAAAAAAGGCCTCTCCATCTAGGGGGGTAATACTGGAAGATTTTGATGTGGTGAAGATAGCGAGGATATATGAAGATTTGGATGTAGATGCGGTTTCCGTACTTACGGAAAAGAATTTTTTCCAGGGAAATGACAGGTATATAGATGAGGTTAAAAAAGTAAATTCAAAACCTGTGCTGAGAAAGGATTTTATAGTTGATCCATACCAGATATATCAGTCAAAGGCCCTTGGAGCAGATGCCCTGCTGCTTATAACTGCAATTTTAAAAGATAAGCTGGAAGAGTATTACAAGCTGGCAGAAAAAATCGGACTTCAATGTCTGGTGGAGGTGCATGACGAGAGAGAACTTGAAACTGCACTGCAGGCAGAATGTAATATCATAGGTATAAACAACAGAAATCTGAAGGACTTTTCGGAGAATTTAAAAAATACGGAGAGGCTTATAAAAAGAATGCCCACAGGCATTACCATTGTATCGGAAAGTGGAATAAAAAATGAGAAAGATATAAAATATCTGAAAAGTGTTGGAGCAGATGCAGTGCTTATAGGTGAGACTTTTATGAGAAATATAGATAATGTATCCAGGATTCGTGAGCTTGTAAAAAATGCAAGGATGTGAACAGGATGGAAAGGGGTGCAGCCTGTGACTCTGGTAAAAATATGCGGGATAAGGAGGAGCGCTGATATAGAAATTTTAAATGAACTGCTGCCGGATTATGCAGGATTTATATTCTGTGACAGTAAAAGAAAGGTAACTTTAAGTGAGGCAGAAGATCTTGTAAAAAAATTGGACAACAACATCAAAAGAGTGGGAGTTTTTAAAGACAATGATGTGAATGAAGTAGTTGATACAGCCAGGGCTTTGAAGCTGGATGCAGTTCAGCTTCATGGAGCTGAAGGTGGAAAATATTTGAGCAGTTTGACCCCTTTTAATATCTGGAAAACAGTTCATGTAAATGTGAACTATGTGTCCAAAAATGATATTTGGCAGAAAATACACAGTACATGCAAGTTGGATATTGAAGCCGTGCTGCTGGACAGCAGTGTAAGAGGCAAAAACGGCGGTACCGGCGTGAGTTTTAACTGGAATGTACTGGAAGGTATTCATATAGACAAAAAATTGGTACTGGCGGGAGGACTGAATTCAGAAAATATTGTTCAGGCCATAAAAGTTGTGAGGCCGGAGGTGGTAGATGTGTCCGGTGGTGTGGAGGAAAATGGTATGAAAAGTTTTAAGAAAATAAAAGATTTTATAGGGAAAGTGAGGAGTATATAATGGAAGGAAGATTTGGAAAATTCGGCGGTCAATACGTTCCTGAAACCATAATGAATGCAATTACAGAATTGGAAAGGGAATTTAGTGAGGCCATAGAGGATGAAAAATTCATGGAGGAATACAGATATTACCTTAAAGAATATGTGGGAAGGGAAAATCCTCTGTATTTTGCCGAGAATATGACAAAAAAACTGGGAGGAGCCAGGATATACCTTAAAAGAGAGGATTTAAACCATACGGGGGCACATAAGATAAACAATGCCCTGGGACAGGTACTCCTTGCCAGAAGAATGGGTAAAAAGAAAGTTATAGCTGAGACAGGTGCAGGACAGCACGGGGTGGCAACTGCAACCGCGGCGGCTCTGTTCGGAATGAAATGTGAGATATTCATGGGTGAAAAGGATATAAGAAGGCAGGCTCTTAATGTATTCAAGATGAAAATACTTGGGGCAGATGTGACCTCTGTGACTGCGGGAACTGGAACACTGAAGGATGCGGTAAATGAGGCCATGAGAAACTGGGTTTCTAATATAGAGGATACTTTTTATGTAATAGGATCCGTAATGGGACCTCATCCATATCCCACCATGGTGAGGGATTTCCAGAGAGTCATAGGAGATGAGGCCAGAAGACAGATCCTGGAGAAAGAAGGAAGACTGCCTGATTACATTATAGCCTGTGTAGGCGGTGGAAGTAACTCCATGGGTATTTTTTATCCTTTTGTAGAAGATGAATCAGTAAAACTCATAGGAGTGGAAGCAGCAGGAAAAGGACTTGATACGGATCAGCATGCAGCAACTATAGAAAAGGGCTCTGTAGGCGTAATCCACGGAATGATGACCTATGTACTCCAGGATGAAGATGGGCAGATACTTCCGGCCTATTCCATATCTGCAGGTCTTGATTACCCTGGAGTGGGGCCGGAACACGCCTATTACAATGATGTAAAGAGGGCAGTTTATGAATCCGCCACGGACAGTGAGGCAGTAGAAGCATTTACCTATCTTTCAAGGGTGGAGGGAATAATTCCTGCCCTTGAAAGTGCACATGCAGTGGCTTATGCCATGAAACTGGCTCCAGAACTCGACAAGGACAAGATAATCATCATAAATTTATCAGGAAGAGGAGACAAGGACATGAATACCATGGCAGCTATAATGGGGGTGGAATTATAATGAACAGGATAGATTTGAAATTCAGTCAGTTAAAGGAAAAAGGTGAAAAGGCACTTATACCTTTTATAACGGCAGGTGATCCGGATTTGGAAACTACCGTAGAAATCGTACTTGCTATGGAGAGTTCAGGAGCGGATATAATAGAACTGGGCATACCTTATTCGGATCCTCTGGCAGATGGAGTTACAATACAGGCATCTTCAAACAGGGCACTTAAAAATGGAGTGAAGATATTCAAAATAATGGACACAGTGAAAAACATAAGGAAAAGAACACAGGTGCCCCTCGTATATCTGGTTTATTACAGTTCCATATTCAAGTATGGGATGGAGAAGTTCATAAAAGAATGCAGCAGCTGCGGCATAGATGGCCTCATAATACCGGATCTTCCAATAGAGGAGAGAAAAGATATTATAGCAATGGGAGAAAAATATGGAGTATACCTTATTCCTCTTGTGGCACCAACATCCAAGGAGAGAATAGAAAAAATAGTGAGGGGTGCCAGAGGGTTTGTATACTGCGTTTCCGTAAATGGAGTCACAGGTGCGAGAAACTCCATAAACACTGACATAAAAGAATACATGAAAATTGTTTCAAGCTATACTGATATACCTAGGGCACTTGGGTTCGGAATATCCTCGGCAGCCATGGCCGAAAAATTCAAACCCTACTGCCAGGGTATAATTGTAGGAAGTGCACTGATTGACAGGATAGCAGAAGGAAAAAGCAAAGGAGATATACTGGATAGTGTGAAAGAATTTATTGGAGAATTGAAAAACGGCTTGAGACAGTGATTTAATTCTGCGTTTTTAAAAATATACATTGTAAAAGCATGTATGTCAAGAACGCCTCCTTGTGCAGGCGTTCTTTTGAGGGCTCTGAATGTTGACCAATCTCATCCATCTTTACGTATAAAGAGAATACAAGGAAGTAAAGATATTTTTGAGATGACAATTAAAATGAGTATTAGAGTAACATGGCAGTATACAGATAATAGAATATTACTCAGAAATAAATGAAGTTATAGAATTTTATTTTATAGAATAATATGCAGAATAAATATCCCTGGCTACAGAAGCTGCTCCCACTCCTCCCTGGCCACCGTCAAACAGCACTACACATACGGCTATTTGGGGTTTGTCAAGAGGAGCAAAACCGATGTATTCGGCATAGTCGGTTCTTCCCACCTGCTCCTGATTGCCAAGACTCTGGGCGGTACCTGTTTTACCTGCAGTAGCTATGGGGAATCCGCTGAATACCTGGGCAGCCGTACCGCTTTGATTAACGGCACTCATTCCCTGTTTAACTGATGATATTGTCTCGGCTTTAACACCTGCTTTCTCTATTATTTCAGGTTTCACCTTTTCGATGACTTTGCCGTCTACATTCAGATATTGATTCACCAGGTGAAGTTTATATCTGGTGCCGCCGTTGGCAATAGTGGCAGCATAGTTTGCTATCTGAAGAGGGGTAAACTGGTTCAGTCCCTGACCTATGGCGGAATTTTCTATATTTGCCGGCACCTTCAGCTGGGCATTGGCATCTGATATGGTTATACTGTACAATACATCAAGCATGCTATCCATCTGGCTGCCGCTTATGTCCTTTTTGTTGTTCGGATCTGCTTTTACAAGCTCTAAAAACAACTCTCTGTACTTTGACCTGTTGAAAGCACTTTTACCTTCCTTTATGGAATTCTTCACTAGATCCTTGATAAAGTATCTTTCACGATCATGAATCTTCTCTGCTGCTCCAGGGAATAGGCACTGCTTATATTGTACTGTTTCACAAGTTTTTTAAAAGTATCTTCCGGAGATATCTTCAGAAGTTCTTTGTTGACTAAAACTTTTAGCTCATCATCAGAAATATTTTTATTCTTGCTTTTGATGCTTTTCTCGATATCCTCATTTAATCCCCTGTCCCTTTTAAATTTAATTTCAAGATTTTTCCTGGTTTCCTCATCGTCACTTCTGAATTCAAATCTAAAGGGATTTATCTTGAGCTCAAAATCGTCCTGCTGATTTTCGCCGCTTTCGTCCAATATCTTAAATACCTCGCTCATTGTAGTGAAAAAAACCTTATCACTATCATCTGTCTGATTGTACACCAGCATATATCCCTGGGTACTGGTAGCCAGAACACTGCCTTTCACATCCAGAATCTTTCCCCTGGGGGCTGCATCGGGAATTTGTCTTATGGATTTATTGTTGGAACGCTCTTTATATTCCTGACCTTCTACCACCTGCAGAAAAAAAAGTCTTCCTGCGATAGTAGAAAAAATAATCAGCATAATTGTTATAAGCATAGTGTATCTCGTAATATTGAATTCCTTTTTTTTAATCAAATATATCATCCCCCAAATTATTATTAAATTACTGGAAAAAATAAATTATAAAGCCTTAAGAAATTAGGCAAGCCTGCTGGACTTGATAATATTATCAAACGGATTAGAAATCAAGATTATATCAGGATTTACTATGTGTCCGAAGAAAATTTATAAATAAACATAATCTTAGAAAATATTATATCTGAGGTAGCTAATGCAACAGATAATAAATATAGTCGAAAAACAATTTTAAGTGATATACTTAAAGCTTTTAAGGGAGCCTGGATTAATATTATAGGGGAAATCTATAGTATCAGTAAGTTGACACAGCAATTTTAGTGAGAGCTCTAGTAAATGTAATTGAATTAATGTTGAGGTAAAGGTACAAGTATTTCATCTGAGGGGGAAACTTTACCACTTACAGCTCTAACATCAGCTTCATATTGTGCTTTTACATCTGCAGGAGCATTTTCATAAGTATATACACTAAATTGTACTGGTTTAGTACTATAAGATTTGACTTTTATACTATCTTCAACAGGCTGATCTAAAATTTTCAAAACTTTTTCTTCATTTAAAACAGAGTTATTTTTATGCTTAACTTTAGTTGGTTTCCCATCTTCATCAACTGATATTATAGTAATACCCTGTATAGTTTCTCCTGCATGAAATTTTTTGGTGCTTATTTCATTAGTATTGGCTTTATCAGCATTGATTTCATTTATATTACTTTGTGCCAAAGTATTTAAACTTACTGATGAACATACAGTTATAATAGCAGCCAAAGCGCCTATAATTATACCTTTTTTTCTTATTTTTAAATTCAACATATTTTCTAGTCTCCTTTTTAACATATTCTTATTATTGAAACTTGTAATTAAATTCTGTTTTGCTATATTATTTTTATTAAGTCTTAAAGAATTAACAAGGGTTGATGCATATAATTTTCTTTCTTTCACATTTGATTTTTTAAGTACAGCTTTATCGCAAGATAATTCACAGTCATTGTTTATTGCCTTAAACATTATGTAAATTAAAGGATTAAACCAATGTACTGCTAAAGTTATTAATATTACAACCTTATATATTATGTCATGCCTTTTATAATGCATAAGCTCATGCTTTAAAATATATTTTAAAGCATGAGCATCATATGAGACGTTGGGGATTACTATGCGGGCATTGAATATTCCTATACCTAACGGTGTTGAAATTGCTGTACAATACTTTAATGAAATTTTTTTCTTAATATGCATTTCTTTTAATAACTTTAAATATATATTTTTAGTATTATTGTCAGATACATCGTAAATAAAATGTTTGATTTTGTTATTGAAAGCAAAATAAGAAATAATATGATAAACTAGAAATATTATTGAAACGGTCAACCATAAATAAAATAGTATTATAAAATAATTTACTACATTATCATTTAGACAAATTATATTATTCATCATAGTTTTGACATTATTAGGCGAATATCCAAAGAATTTATATATTTCTTGTGATACGTAAATTGGAATTTTAAAAGGTAAAATCATTTTGATTATTACAGCTAACCATATATAATAACAAAATCCACATGTATATCTTTTAGACAGAGTTTTTTCGAAAATTATAATAACAACAATTTCTATGCTCCCGAATAAAGATATCTGTAATAGATTTTTCATGAACATTTCCATCATAACTGTCACCTGCTTTTAATCCACTTATCCAGTTCATCCAGATCATCATCGGTAATATCATTATCTTCGTGCAGGGTAGTAATGAAACTTTTTAAAGAACTTCTGTGAACTTTTTTAAAAAATTCCCTGGTTTCAAATCTGCGGTATTCATCTTCTAGTACAACCGGTGTATAATAAGTGATCTTCTTTCCCTTTGCTACAGTTATAAACTTTTTCTTTGCCAAACGTGAAAGAAGCGTTAATATGGTTGTATTTTTCCAACCTTTTTTTTCTTCCATAATTTTAACTATTTCTTTTGAAGATACAGGAATCTTGCTAGACCAGATGACTTTCATAACTTCTAATTCCGATTCCGGAATTTTTTTAATTGACAACATAAGTCACCTCCTTTATATATATTCTACATATGTAGAATATATATGTCAATTGTTTTTTATTATAAAAGACCTTCCAGTCAGGTAATTGCTGGAGGCCTTTCCTTATTTTCTGCCTAAAAATATTTTACTTACTCAATCTAATTAAATTATATTCCAAGTTATCTAAAAATTTGGTATAATACAAGTAGGTGAAATATAAATGAGCAAAAACGAAGAAGTGAAACTGGATGGAATTTTAAAGGCACTGTTTTCAACATCACAGCAGGTACTTATAAATTTTATAAACAGGATGTTTGGTACAGATTATTGCTATGGTGATGTGGCTGTTACATACGGGAAGACGGAATTTCCACTGGAAGATTTCAATTATGATTTTATAAAGGCTGATTTGATCCTGAACTTTTTGGAGGAAGAGAAAAAAACAGTATATCATATAGAGTTCCAGACAAAAAATGATACTTCAATGGCGATAAGGATGTTTCAATATGGGTTTCACATAGGTAAAAACAACAGTATATTGGAAAATAATATTAAAGTAGTATATTTTCCCAAACAGCTGGTTATCTTTATAGAGGAAAATTCAAAAATAAAGGATGAATTGAGACTTAAGATTATATTTCCAGGTGGAGAGAAGGTCGATTATAGTGTCCCTGTTATGAAATATTGGGAATATACTGATATAAATCTGATTGAAGAAAAGCTATATATATTGCTGCCGCTCCAGGTATTTAAATTCAGAAAAATATTTGAGCACCTGAAACGTAAGAAAGATACCGGCAGGTCCGAATTTGACGATGTACTTAAGGAAGCCAAGAACTTGTCGTATAAACTTGCCAAAGAAATATCCAGGCTTAACAGCAGGAAAGAAATTATGGATAATGATTTTAATAGTATGCTTATAGCTATTCAGAATTTAATGGCATATCTGAATCGAAACTATTGTAATAATAAAAATGTAGAAGAAGAGGTGAGTAAGATGCTAAAGTCTTTTTACGATCCAGCAGTAGAGAAGAAAGGAATTGAAAAAGGGCGCAGAGAAACTCTGATAAGTAATTTACAGACGCTTCTTAATATTAAATTTTCAGATACGTCTTATATGTCCAGAATAAAGAAAATAGAAGATGAAGATACTTTGAATTCCGTATTTGAAGATGCAGTGAAAAGCAATTCCATTGAAGAACTCAAGGAAAAATTGAAACAGAGAAAATTAAACTAGAAAATAAGATCTGTCTGTAATGGCAGATCTTATTTTCTTAAATAATTATCCAAAGTTTTATTGGTTACTGGGCAATCAGATCCATCACATCCCGCCGCATGCTCTGTGGAACTTCTTCTGTCGGCTTACCCATTGAACTTTATAATAAAGTGGTGGGGTTCGGATAGATAGAATTTTTTAAATTTTATAAAAAAGTATTGACTTATATGAACATATGTAGTAAAATTACATACAAATTAAAAACAAAGATAGGGATATGTAAATATGAATTATATTTTGAAGAGAGTGAGGAATGGTGGAAACTCATAAATATTTCATATTGAAAATCACCCTTGAGTTGTAGGCTGAAACAAGAGTAAGCTGTGCCGGTGCAAGCCGTTATGTAATTGAGTAAAAAATTGGGTGGTACCGCGAAACAGACTTCTCGCCCCAGGCAGAAGGACTGTTTTTTTTATAGTTTAAAATGGATGTAAAATTTTATATTTTAACAGCGAGGAAAGGGACATGTAAATGCGAAAAATATTTTAAAGAGAGTGAGGAATGGTGAAAACTCATAAATGCTTCGCATTGAAGATCACCCTTAAGCTGCAGGCTGAAACAAGAGTAAGCTGTGCCGGTGCAAGCCGTTATGTAATTGAGTAAAAAATTGGGTGGTACCGCGAACAGACTTCTCGCCCCAGGCAGAAGGACTGTTTTTTTTTATTACCCTTGAGTTTTATATAAGATAGATATATTTTCATCTGGCCAGTGAAAATTTATATATTACCTATCAAAATATGTTAAAGGAGGATTTAAAATGTTTGATTCTAAAAAGTTTACTAAAGCTGATTTGCAAAAAAATGCTCAGGATAATTCTGTAATATACGAAAATACAAATTTCTACTATGAATATTTGAGAGATATGAAATCAGATGGTTTAAATGATAGCTGTGACTATTCTACAGTTTTTATGACATTCTAAATTACTTGATAATGACTTTAAATAATGGAGCTATAGCTCCATTATTTTTTGCTTGAAAATAGCGTATTTATAAATGTGATAGTATGTATATGAAAAATAAGGTTTATTTATCTTTATTGTTTATACTTAAGTTTATAATTAAAATATAATGTGAATTATAATAAAGGGTGTGGGGTGAAATTAATGGAAAATTTACTTTATAAAGATGAAATGACACCAAAAGAAAGAGAAACAGCCATAAGTTCTGGAAAGATGGCAGATCGTATTCAATGCTGCCCTTTTGTAGGTGAAGTGGGGGCAAAGTTTATCGGGGTTAAGATATCTGAATTATGCCATGATTATAAATTACTGGCCAAAAATGAAATAAATCTCTATAGAACTTTTGGATTTGACTCTGCAGGAGGAGGTCCCAATCTGTTTGGCATTGCGGAGGCCATGGGTACGGTACTGGCCTATCCTGATGATGACATGCCTTATGTAGATATACCCGTAGTGAAAGAGTATGACGATATAGATAAACTTAAACCGGCAGATCCACATAAGGATGGGAGACTTCCGCTGTTTTTAGAGGCTGCAAAAATAATAAATCAGGAAATAGGTAGAGAAGTTGATATCTCAAGCGACTTCGGAGGACCTTTTACTACGGCGGCATCTTTGAGGGGGGTTGATGTTTTTTTAAGAGACACGCTGAGAAATCCCGAATGGGTACATAAGCTCTTGAATATAGCTACAGAGAGCATTTTCAACTATATAGATGCAGTTTGTGATATAGGTGTAAAACCATGTATTTCTGAACCAGTAGCTTCTCTCACGGTGATCAGTCCCAGACAATTCAGGACTTTTGTCAAACCTTATCTGAAAAGATGTGTTGATAGAATAGTAGAAAAGTTTGGAAGTGCACCGACAATTCACATATGCGGAAATACAAAGGGAGTATGGCAAGATATAGCGGATACCGGAATACAGATGTTTAGTGTGGACAATGTGGTGGATCTGGAGGAAGTTAAGAGGTCCATTGGTGACCGAGTGGGATTAATGGGGAATGTGGAACCCATAGAGATAGTATGCAACGGAACTAAAGATGAAATTTTTCAGGAGGCTAGAAAATGTATTAGAAAAGCTTACGACAATCCCAAGGGATTTGTATTAAGTACTGGATGCAAGGTGCCTATGGCAACTTCCAGAGAAAATATTGAATTTCTCATGGATGCTGCCAGGACTTATGGGAAATATCCTATAGAAGATAATATTTAATATATTCAGCCTTTTTTAAACTTATTTTACTTTCAGTGTATATAATATTTTTTAAATAAATATGGTAAATATGATATAATAATATAAATAAAGTTGGATATTATATACAGTGTGTATTTGGATAAAATAAAGTTAAAAGGGGTAAGCATAAAATGTTCCAGTATATCAAGAGAAATAGAAGAAATGATGAGGGAATTCTGTTAAAAAAAGCTAATATTGTGGGAAACCTATGTGCCGGATATGGAGAGATTGTAGTAAACCAGTTATATCAAAATTGCAGTAATGAAGATATAGAGGGAGTTTACATATTCCCACTGCCAACTACAGCGGTTATTTCAGGATTTGAAGCAGAAATAGGAGGCAGAACCTTAAAGGCGGTAGTGGAAGAAAAAGATAAGGCCTTTCAAATCTATGAAAATGCCCGAATTCATGGAGATAGCATTTTTTCTCTGGAGGAGTTCAGTCCTCATTATTTTAAGATAGGCATAGGCAAGATAATATCTGGCGAAACTGTGAAAATAAGATTATCCTATGTGGAGGAATTAGATTATAAGGACAGCACTTTTAAACTTACAATTCCAGCAGTTTCAGAACCTAAGATAATAAAAAGCAGATCTAGAATTGAAACTTTAAAAGATAGCTTTGCAAATAGGTTTGGGATAAAAAGGCTGGGGGATGACTTTGAATTCAAGGTCAATATAATAGTTGAATCTCTGAGCAAAGTTGATTTCAGATGTCCTTATCATACCATAGATGTGGAAAGAGAGGGAGATACAGTAGCCAAGATAAGTCTGGATGAAAACTATCATTTTATTGATAAGGATTTTATACTTTTCATAGATGAAAGGGAAACTCTTGAGGCAGATGGGATGATATATGAGTACAAGGAAAATGATGAGGAAAAGGGTATAGTCTATATAAGGATGATGCCAAAACTAGATCCCTATGAGGACGAAGTAAAGGAAAATTATGTATTTTTAATTGACATTTCCGATACTATGAAAGGTGAGAAACTGGAACAGGCTAAAAATGCACTTCAGCTTTGCATAAGAAATTTATCAAAAGGAGATACTTTTGACATAATAGCCATGGGTGTAAAATTAATTAGTTTTTCTAAAAATGGATTAATAGAATTTAATGAGAATTCTCTAAGAGAGGCCTCCAGCTGGATAGACAATCTGGAGACGGAAGAAGATGCAGATATATTTGGAGGCATAAGATATAGTTTGGAAAAAGAGGGTTCTCAAAATACCATATTGATTTTTACAGATGATCAGGTAGATGAAGAGGAGGATATACTTTCTTATGTAAGAGAAAATATAGGAGACAACAGAATATTTACTTTTGGAATAGATTCCTCAACCAATAATTATTTTCTCAATAAACTGGCTCATGAAAGTTATGGGAAGGCTGAATTTATTGACATAGGAGAGAGAATTGAAGATATAGTACTTAGACAATTTAATAGGATCCAAAATCCACAAGTAGATAATATAAAGATTGACTGGGGAAAGCTGCAGGTGAAATCCTCTTATCCGAGAACTATTGACTATATGTACGATAGAGAACCATTTTCTATATTTGCCGATGTTTCTGGAGGAGTTGAAGGAAGAATAACTCTAATTGGAGAAGTTGATGGAAAAGAATATGTGAGAAAAATAGACATAGACAATTTCAATACAGAGGAAAATGCCAGTCTGTTAAAAAAAGTATGGGCGAGAAAAAAGATAAGGTCTTTAAAGATAAATATGAAATTTCAGCGTGGAGAAAAAAGAGAAGAAATGAGAAGAGAACTTATAGAGCTTTCTAAACAGAATGGGTTTATAAGTCCGGAAACCACTTTTATATTTATGGAACTTAGAGAGGAGCCAGTGCTTGGGATTCAACTTAAAAACATAATACCCATAAAGGTAAATGAAACTACATTGGGAGAGAAGATAGATGAAGATGTTGAGTCTGGATTCTGGTATAGGAGTTTTAATACTGAAGAAAATGAAAAAGAGTATTCAAGTGATAATAGATATTTGGATAAAAAGTATGCGAGAGAAAAGCTTCTTCGGGTAATTGCCAAAAATCAGTTTGCAGATGGTGCCTTTGTGGATTATGAAGACAGCAGTATAGAAGATAAGATAGAGACTACATCCATGGTCATGCTTGCTTTTATTACTGGAGATGAAAAAATAGATATATATGCGAATCAGTTGAACAAAGCTGCAGCTTTTATATGCAAAAGTTATTTTGAAGTGAATTTTGAAGTGAGATATGATATCATAAAGATGTCTATATTGGCATTGAATAAGATGAAAAGGAAAAAATTATTGAAGGATAAATATATAACACAAATAGACAAAACCATTGAAAAACTGTGTGAAGTACTTCATTTTAATGAGGAAACAAAACCTATGCTTAGAAATTTAATGAATAATTCTTTTAAAAGAAATTTGGCTTCACTATTTATGTTAAGTGAAGACGGTAGATGTATAGAAGAAAAGATCACCATAGTAGAAGAAAGAAATTCCATATTTGATATGGCAAAATTAGCCGTTCTAAAAACTTTCAATAAATAGGTTATAAAAGTAAATTACCAATATCAACTAATTAAAAAGCCTTTCTATAATCAAATTTAGAACGTCATTTGATCGATATTAATCGAACAGATGGCGTTTTTAGGTTGTAATAGAAAGAAGTTTTACTATGAGTAGATTGCCATTATATTTTAATCAGAATAAAAGGTAAAAAGCAAAAAACTATTCTCTTCCTTTTTTTAAGGTAATAATTATTAATTGCTATAATTTAAAATTAAAAGATTAAAAAAAATGATAAACGTATACCGGATACCATAATTGAATTTGTTTTTCATTTAATGTAAGATGAAAAGTAGTTGAAGATATTTTGTAGAATGGAGAGATTAACATGGAGGACAGGGTGAAAAAAGTATATACTAAAAAAAAACTTAGCAGCATAGATTACCGGATACTAAAACCTATTATGGATTGCATTTATGAAGCCGTCTGTGTAATAGACGAAACCGGAATTGTAGTTATCTGGAACAAGGCTGCAGAAAAATTATATGATATTAGTCAGGATCAGATTATAGGGAAAAGTATTGAGAAATTCTTTCCTGATGCAATTGTGAATAATGTCAGAAAAACCGAAGCCCCAATCGAAAATAAATATCATTCACCCAGAAAAGGCTCTCACATACTTGCAAGTTCAATGCCATTGTATATAGAAGGTGTTTTTAAAGGGGCAGTGTCAACAGACAGGGATTATGCAGAGGTAAAGAAATTATATGCGGAGCTTGAAAATGCAAATTCAAAGCTTATTTTTCTTGAAAATCAAGTGAAGAAGATTTCAGGAATTTTTGGTGATATTATAGGGAAAAGCCCTAATATAGTGAAAAAAATCGAAATGGCCAGACAAATTGCACCAACTCATGCAAGTGTCATGATTACAGGAGAAAGCGGAACAGGAAAAGAAGTTTTTGCCAGGGGAATTCATGAGTTAAGCGGAAGGACAGGCCTTTTTGTTCCAGTGAACTGTAATGCAATTCCTTCAGAACTTTTTGAAAGCGAGTTTTTTGGATATTGCTCAGGAGCTTTTACTGGTGCCAGTAAAAAAGGGAAAATGGGTATATTTGAGATAGCAAATGGAGGTACTGTTTTTCTAGATGAAATAGGAGATATGCCTTTGCACATGCAGGCAAAGCTGCTTAGAGTACTCCAGGAAAGGGAAATTGTGAGAGTTGGAGGAGAAAAGAATATTAAGCTTGATTTAAGAGTAATATCAGCAACTAATAAGGATTTAAGAAAAATGGTAGAGCAAAACAACTTCAGAGAAGATTTATTTTACAGGCTAAATGTTGTGGAAATTAACCTTCCTCCCCTTAGAGAGAGAAAAGGAGATATTCCGATTTTCATAGAACATTTTATTAAAGAGTTTTCATCAGCAAATTCGAAGCCTATAGTGAAAATTCAAAAAGAAGCTTTGAGTATTCTTAATGAATACAGGTGGCCGGGCAATATAAGGGAACTTATGAATGTTATTGAACGTATTATTGTTACAACAAAAAATGGGGTTATACAAAAAAGTTCTATTCCAGAGTATATTGTCTCGGAATTAAAGAAAAATGGCCGCCGCAAAGAATATCCACTGGATTTAACCAAAGCTATAGAGGAACTTGAAACAGATAGTATAATAAAAGCTTTGAAATTAACAAAAAATAATAAATCAAAGGCGGCAAGCCTGCTGAATATACCAAGAACTACCTTATATCATAAATTGCAAGAGTATAAAATAAAGTGTTGAAAAAATCCCGCAAGGAAGGACTTTCTTATATAGAAAAATCCCCAATGCTATATCCGGTAGTATAGAATTCCATGGCTTCACCATCTTCCTGCAAAAAGAACAAATGGCAAAGAAAAAGACCACTCTAAATGAATGGTCTTTTTTGTATACACATACCAGATAATTTATCACTTACTGTTAATGAGTCCACTTTTTTGTATTTTGTTTATGGTGGAGTTAATTATAAACAGCGTCAAATTTTCGAACTATGTGTATTAATATTGACACTTTGTTTTTATTTCGTTGAAAGCAGCAGCAGCAATATGTTCAAGAAAATAATCGGAATATGCTAAAAAAATATTGTATGGATTTGGACAAATTTTTAACGAGCAAGAGTTTTTTCCTGTATATAAAAAATATAGTGGGAAGGTGAAAAATTGTTGATTTTGCAATGGTTTACATATAAAAGTATCTTTTTAGATGGATTTTTATGTGGGTTGGCACGCGAATTGCTGTTAAATAATAATGTAAAAGGTAAGTGCTCTAATTCAGAGTTAATTTTTTATCAAGTATATTATGTATGGAATGAGTAAATGTAAGTGTAAAAAAATCAAAAAAACAGAGAAATGTATGACAATTTATACAATTATCTGCTTTTTTCAGAAAGTAGGTGAATAGTCGTGGATTTTGTTTTTCCACTCAAGCAGCACGTTGGAGCTCCATCCGAAGCGCTGGTTCAGGAAAATGATTTTGTAAAAAGGGGTCAGATTATAGCAAAAAAACCACAGGGAGCATTGGGAACCAATATTTTCTCCAGTATAGATGGCAGAGTGAAAGCTGTTGATACAGATGGGATTGTGATTGAAGAATTGGAGACAGATTTTACAAAATACATACCTTTGCAAGGTGCAACACCAAGAGAGCTTATTGAAGAATCGGGAATTGTAGGATTAGGTGGTGCTGGATTTCCGACTTCTGTGAAACTGAATCTCCATTTTGAAGGAAAAGGAACTGTCATCGTTAATGCAGCTGAATGTGAACCAATTTTGTCACACAATATAACACGAATCCAAAAGGAACCGGAAAAGCTTTTGGATGGACTGTCCATTGTCATGAAGCTTGTCAATGCCGAAAAAGGGATTGTGGCTGTGAAAGGAATCCATAAAGAAGCCATTGAAAAACTGGAGAAGGCAAATACAGACGGCAGGGTTTCCATTCATGTACTGGATAATATTTATCCCATGGGTGAAGAGCGTGCAATTGTAAGAGAGACGCTTGGAATCCTTCTGGAGCCGGAACAGCTTCCCATGGCAGCGGATGCAGTAGTCATTAATTCAGAAACTACATTTCGTATTCGGGAAGCGGTAGAAGACAAAAAGCCGCTCATCGACAAGGATGTGACCGTAGGTGGAAAGCTAAGGGAAAATGCATCTATTCATGTATTACTGGATGTTCCGCTTGGAATAAGTGTAGCAGGGGCCTTGGAAAGGGCAGGAGGACTTGGCGACGAATACGGTGAGCTTATTATGGGAGGTCCGTTTACCGGCAAGAGGACTTCTTTGAAGGCACCGATTATCAAGACAACTGGAGGAATTATTGCAGCTGAGAATTTTATGCCGGGACCGCCAAAGATAGGGCTTTTGGTCTGTGCCTGCGGTGCAAACAAAGAACGTCTTGAAGAACAGGCATCACAGTATGGGCTCCAAGGTAGTGGGAGTTGAGTACTGCAAGCAGGCAAAACAAGTTAAAAATACCCGAAAATGTGAGAATCCGGGGAAATGTCCGGGACAGGTACAAAAGGTGCTGGCATTGAAGAAGTCAGGAGCACAGGCTGTGCTCATCAGCAACTGTACAGACTGCACCAATACTGTAATGTCCTGTGCGCCACAGCTGAAATTACCGGTTTATCATTGTACTGACGGTGCGCTGCGGGCTGTTAATTACAGGATGATAAGAAGATTCAGAAGAGAAGAAGAATAAGGAGGAATTAAAAATGCCTATAGTTAAAATCATTTGCTTATCATTGTACTGACGGTGTGATTGTGCGCTGTTAATTGCAAGATGATAAGAAGATTTAGAAAATAAGAGCAGGGAGGAATCAAAAAATGTCTATTACAAAAGAAACATTGCAGAAGCACTTGAAAGATCCTGCAATATTTTGCTGCAGAAGAGAAAAAGGCTTGGTCATAAGTGCAGCAGATCTGGAAGATCCAGAATTATTTGACGATATGCAGGATGCGGGTCTCCTAAAATTGAGTCCGAATGGTCTGCGTATTGAGCAGGTAATCGGAAGTACACTGACGGAGGATGTTGAGGCCCTTACACCGATTACAAAAGATGTACTTGATAAGATCAATGAGGTAGAAGAAGTAAAAGAAGTAGATGAATCTGAAGCACCACAGAAAATCGAAAAGGTTTCGGAAATCCAGTCAGTAGGAGGTAATGGAATGATTCACATTGAAATTGGAAAGGCAGAAAAATTTGAAGGTTTAAAGCTGGATGTACCAGTATTTGCCGGAGCAGCACCTGCAGTACCTGTTGAAGAGGCAGAGAAAATTGGAGAGAAAAAGGTCATTCATAAGCTTGTGAAAAAGCACATTAAAATTTCAGATGTAAAGCTTGGTAGCAAAACTTTCATTAAAGATGGTGTTATTACTATTGATGAAGACATTGTTAAGAGAGCAGTAAAAGAAGATGTGCTGTGCAAGAGGCTTAAGTTGGACGTTATTCATCCAGATGAAAGGCATATCTATACAGATACAATCATGGATGTTTGCCCAATTGCTACAAAAGTTGAAGGGGAGCTTGGCGAAGGTATCACAAAGGTTGCTGATGGTGTTGTATTCATGCTTACCGGTGTAGATGAAGACGGCGTGCAGATTCATGAGTTTGGTTCCTCCGAAGGATATCTGGATGAGAAGATGTATTTCGGACATCCGGGATGCGCAGATGAAAATGATATTATTATCCGTTGCCATGCAGTTGTTCAAAGACTGTCAGGCATGACAAGACCAGGTCCATTTGCTGCACATAAATGCCAGGACCACATTATTCAGGCAGTTCGTGATGAGCTCAAAAATTATGAAGGTGAAGTTGTTCGTGAAGAAATCTGTGAAGACGTGCGTAGAGAAGGAAATCCCCGTGTAGTATTAGTAAAAGAAATTATGGGACAGGGAGCTATGCATGATAATATTATCTGCCCGAGAGAGCCTTCCGGAGTTCTTGGTGGACAGAAGAATGTAGACTGCGGTAATGTTCCAATTATATTAACGCCAAATCAGGTAAGAGACGGATCCATACATGCATTGACTTGCATTGGACCTGCAACAAAAGAAATGACGCGTCATTACATCAGAGAACCTCTGGTAGAAGGTCTGGCAAAAGATGATGAGCTGGATCTGGTAGGTGTTATCTTTGTTGGATCACCACAGGTTAACGATGAAAAACTCTGGGTATCCGAAAGACTTGGTTCTATGCTTGAATCACTGGATCTTGATGGAGCCATCATCACAACAGAAGGTTTTGGAAATAACCATATTGATTTCATTCAGCACATTGGCCAGGCAGGAAAGAGAGGTATCCCGGTAGTTGGTGTATCCTTCTGTGCATATCAGGGTCAATTGGTAGTTGGTAATAAATATGCTACAGCAATGGTTGAAGAAAACATGGATAAGGGCGGATTTGAAAATGATATTGCAGGCTGCTCATGTGTAACTCCAGAAGTAGCTGCACGTGCAATCCAGATGCTGAAGAATAAAATGGAGGGCGTGGAAATCAAACCTGCTGAAAAGAAATGGAACAATGATGTTATTAATGCAAACAACAAGATTTTAGGGCTCCCAGAAACAAAACTTGTTGAAAGTGGAACATTGCATTAATGGATTATGATTATATAATTAATCCCGTGAAAATGGGAGGACTTGTGAAAGAGTTGTCTGAAGATCAGGTAAAGGTTCATCTTCATGGCCGTTTGGGAGTTATTACGGTTCCAAAGCGTCTGATTATGAGCGATGAAGCTCTGGTCATCGGTCATGAGCTTGAATTTTATTTCAGCTATATTCAGGTGGTGGAAGAACCATATGATTATGACTGCTCGGATATGAAAACGGATCATGAGATAACTCCATGCTTACTGGGAGGGAAAATAACACAGGTAAATGATACTGCCATAGAGGTGGCAATAATGAATAATCTGGGAACCATAGGAGTGCCGCGACGTTGGGCATTTACACCAGTTACAATGGAAGAGGGACAGAATGTGGAGTTTTATTTCAGTTGTTTGAAAGTGATTGGCAAACGGGATATCCCAGCAAAATCAATTTAAGGAGGAAAAACAATGAGTTTAACAACAAAAAAAGGAATGCAATCCGAGATCTTTGTACCGGTTACACCGAAACCAGTATTTACAGAATTGAAAAAACCATTAAATGAGTGCAAGGTTGCTTTTATTACAGCAGGTGGAATTCATAAAAAAGACCAGACACCATATAATACATCTGGTGATTTCTCTTATCGTGTAATTCCATTTGATACGCCGTCTGATCAGTTGATGGTAACGCATGGCGGATTTGATAACTCCGATATCAATAAAGACGTTAATGCTATGTTTCCAATAGATCGTCTTCATGAACTAGTAGACGAAGGATTTATTGGCTCTCTGCCCAAGGAGACTTATACATTCATGGGCGGCGGTGGAAATGTTGAAAAATTCAGAAATGAGACAGGTCCGGAAATTGCCCGAAAGTTAAGGGAACAGGGTGTAGATATCGTTCTTTGCACAGGTGGATGCGGAACCTGCCATCGTTCAGCAACAATTGTTACCAGATGCTGCGAAGAAGCAGGCATGAGCTGTTGCGTAATTGCTGCACTGCCTCCTATTGCAAGACAGCAGGGAGCACCTAGAATTACAGCTCCTCATGTGCCAATAGGATCAAATGCCGGCGAACCAAACAATGTGGAAATGCAGACAGCAATCGTAAAAGAATCTCTGGAATGGGTTCGTGATTGTCCAAGTTTTAATCAGACAAAAGTATTGCCTTACGAATACCGTCATAACGTATAAATCTGTTTTATTAAAATACTACAAAGAGGCTTGCCATATTATGGCGAGCCTCCTTGTGTAAATTTCGTTATAGATACAGAATAAGGAATTATGTAGAATGGAGGTATATTATGGGGCTGGGGCCAAGTATTAAAATGACAACACTGCATCACTTCCGGTGTCCGGTAACGGAGGCACTTTCAAAGGAAAAAGATATTGAATTCACAGGTATTATTGTAGATGGTGTATCCGAAGTCTGCGATGACAAAATTTATACGGCAAAACGGGTGGCTGATATAGCACAGGTTATGCGTGCAGATGCTGCAATTGTTGCAATTGATGGATGGGGAAATCATCATGTGGATTTTGTCAATGTAATTGAGCAGCTCGGTATACGGGGAATTCCCAGTGTTGGACTCAGCTATATCGCCCAGCAGGGACGGCTTGTCTGCACCAACAGCTACGTGGACTGTATCATAGATTTTAATAAAAGTGAATCCGGATATGAATCCTGCGTTGTGGGAGAGAACAATCTGACGGATTATGACGCAATGAAGGCTGTTGCACTGGTGAAAAATAAGCTCCGGAAAGCCGCAAAACCGCTGGATACGGCACCGGATGAACAGGAACAGAATCTCCGCAGGCTGACCCGCAAAGTATTTCACATTAATGAAGTCCATTTGGGTGATAAGACAGAGATTGACCATAGTGTGCTGACTATACGAAAGGGAATTGAAAAGAGTCTTATTCAATCGGAACCCAGGATCAAGGATATCAAGGTCAGCATTATTGAGCCGGGAAATTATGATATATTTGTCAATTCAAATTTGGACTACTCTCCCATTGCCTGCAAGGTGCGGGGAGAACTGGGGGAGGGCGTTACGCATTTGCTTTCAGGAATAACCGTCATGATAACTGGTGTTGAGGATAAGAGCGGATTTCAGCCCTGCAATATTGGTTCTTCAGAAGGAATACTGAAAAATCAGGTTGTATTGGACCGTGCCGGCACGCCAAAGTCAACTGATTATATCCTTCATGTTGATGTGCTGTTTGAAGAGGGTGAAGGAAGAACGGCAGAAGGTGTTATGGCGGGACATCGGGCAGCAGACCGGATTGTCCAGGAAATCCGGAAGGCACTTGTGAATCTGGATAATATGCCCTATACAAGAGAAGAGTTCAACGATGTTATGCGGCCGGGCAAGCGTAAAGTTATCCTTGTAAAGATTGTATCCGCTCTGGGAAATATGTATGATACTGCCATGTTCCCGTATGAGCCGGGGGGGTTCCTTGGGGCTCACAATATGAGGGATTCCAAAAGCATACCATATGTGATTACACCAAATCAATGCAGAGATGGAGTTATTCATTCACTACTGTAAGGGGTCTGACCCCCTTACATTTTTTGTAAGGGGGTCAGACCCCTTACATTTTTTTAAACATTGCTGCGAAGAAGAGCAGCAATTTTATCAATAGGTATATCTGCTATGGTACTACTGTTTGTATCTTCGGGGCATGGGTTGGATTCTGAATTACAATTGTCAGCTGAAGAATAGGGATCGCTGGAGATATCTAAATTATCATTGAAATTAGTTCTTGTTTGATAAACTGGAGATGGGCATGACTTAATTGCAAGTCTTATAAAATAATTATTTACTCCTAATAATGTTCCAGTAAAATTATACCTGCAGGAATCCCCACCAGTTGTATATACAGTTACTGTCTTTCCTATATATTTTTTTAAGTTATCTATAAAACTAATGGATCTTATACTAGTGCGGCTATTAGAATGATGTTTTTCATGGTTGCTGTAAGATGAATTGTTAACTCCAACAATAGAAGTATTTTCAGATAGGTTATTTAAGGTGTTTTCATCATTTGAATTTGTAGTATTACTTTCTTCTTGATTTTCATCTATGTCTGTGGGATCATAATTTTTAATTGATCTTTCATCGTCAATATAATAGCTTTCATCATTAATGTCTTTGATATTTGAACGCTGTCTTCTAGAATGACTTCTGTGGTGTCTGCTCAATATACTTCAACTCCTTTCCATAAATAATAGGAAATTACCATATTTTATATGGTGAACCACATTGCTAACATTTTAATTTCTTTTAAAGTTAGGAGTAAGCAATGTTTTACTTTTGAATGATTTACTTTAAGATTCAGATGGAGAAATACTCACTCCACCTGAACTTAAAGAGAACTTGATATTTAGGCATCACCTTTTTAATGGTGCCATTTTTGAATGTAAGGTACAGGATTCTAGTCTTAATTTATAATATGATTTAGAGTTAATTTGTGACATTAATTTTAAAATTTAAGAAAATATAATAAAAGACATGAACCATTTTAGCTGGTTCATGTCTTTTAAATCTGTTTATAATTTTAAGTTAATTTAAAACTTTAACCTTGTCACCATCATTGAGGAAAGTCAATCCACCCAATACTATGTTGTCTTCTGGATTTATTTTTGAAGATACTATTTCAGTGTTTTTATCATCTGAAAGTCCCGTATTTACAGATACTTTCTTTATTTTGCTATTTTTTACTGTATATAGATAAGAAACTCCATTTTCAACTTTTATGGCCTCGTTGGGCACTACAAGTATATTATCCTTCCTTTTATCGGCAAATGATATTTTAGAAAACATACCTGGTTTTAAACTGCCATCAGAATTGTTTATTTTTATTTTAACCAGATATTTTTGAGTTTTGCTGTCTATGTTGGAAGATATATTGTCTATAGTGCCGGAGACCTTCTTGTTTTTGGCAGAGGGAATAGTTATATCTATGGATTGTCCTACCTTAATTTTGGAAAGCATGCTGTCAGGTAAGCTGACCTTTGCAATAGTTGAACTTAAGTCCAGTATGGTTATGGATGGTTCTGCCGTGGGAGAAATTTCTCCTTCATGGATATTTACAGCTGATACAATTCCAGAAAGAGGGGATTTGATTATAGTATCGTCAATTTGGGACTGAATTGATTTAACACCGGCTTCTGCTTGATCTACTTGAGCTTGGGCAACTGCAACTGATTCAGGACCAACTTTTTGTTTTAATAAATTTAAATTCTGCTGTGCAGCAGATAATGCAGCAGATGCAGTGTTTAATTTTGTACTGGCATTGTCTAAATCTTGCTTTGCCACGGCACCGGCAGAATACAGACTTTTGGTTCTATCGTAGTTGGTCTTTGCATCATTGTAATTTATCTGTGCTGTTTTTAAAGATTGTTGGGCTTGTACTACAGGCTGTTCAACTCCGGAACTCTGAGTTTTATTTAAATTGGCGTTGGCGGAATCTACACCTGCCTGTTGCTGTTCCAGCTGAGCCTGCAGCGAACTTGAATCAAGGGTAAACAGTATGTCACCGTTTTTTACTGAACTGCCCACTTTTACATTTAAATTTTGGATTTTGCCAGGTGTTTTAGGAGATATAGAAA
Source organism: Clostridium sp. MT-14 (assembly GCF_042436595.1). Taxonomy (NCBI): domain Bacteria; kingdom Bacillati; phylum Bacillota; class Clostridia; order Eubacteriales; family Clostridiaceae; genus Clostridium; species Clostridium sp. MT-14. Next base: position 13,343 of record NZ_JBHMIY010000006.1, on the reverse strand, counting down.
CTTGCTTATCTACATCCAATTCTCCAGGATAATCTACAGTCGTAGATATGGAACCGAGTTTTGCCTGAATTACTTTTACGTTTTTAATTTGATTCTGAGATTCTGTTTTTTTATTTTTAATTATATTGTGAACTATGGCAAATACCATTAAAGCTATTAATACAAGCAATACTATTTTCCATATAATTTTTTTGGATTTAAAAATATTAGGCTTCATAATTATACCTCCTCAATTTCTACATGTTTTTTCTTTTTGAATATGTGGTTCTTTAAATCATCCATCAATGTATAAACTATAGGCAATATTATAGGGGTAAAAATAGTGGAAGCAATCATACCTCCAATAACTATAACGGACATACTTGATTTCATTTCACTGCCTTCTCCTATGGAAAAAGCGGAAGGAAGCATACCCACAATCATAGTTGCAGAAGTCATTATGATAGGTCTTAATCTTCTTTCACCGGATTCTATTAGAGCTTCTCTTAAATTCTTTCCACGTTTCATGAGTGTATTTGTATAGTCAATTAGGAGAGTGCCGTTTTTAGATGCCAGACCATCTAACATTATAAGTCCTATCATGGACATTATATTTAAAGTTTTTCCTGTGATGGCCAATATACCAAAGGCTCCAATTAGGGCGCAGGGCAGAGATATCATTCTTATAAAAGGGGTGAGGAATGATTCGTAGAGCACAACAAGTATCATATAAATTAAAACTAATGAAATAATCAATGCTTCTATAAGAGATGTAAAGCTGTCTGCCATATCCTCCTGATTTCCGCCAAATTTGATCTCGTATCCGTTCGGCATGGAAAATGACTTCAATTTTTTAGATAGAATTTTATTTACCTCTCCAAGAGTTTTTCCCTGGATATTTGCAGATATGGTAACTACGTCTTGTCTGTCCTCTCTTGATATGGACTGTGGACTATCTGCTTTTACTACAGTGGCAATTTCATTTAGTGGTATAGATGTACCTGATTGATTGAGTACATTTATAGATCCTATATCTGACGGAGTTTTTATGTCTCCATCCTGAAATTTTACTGTTATATCATAGTCATTTCCATTTGTTCTGTATATACCGCCGGAGGAACCCTGAATTGCCATTCTGAGTACTGATGATATGTCCGATGTGGATATTCCATACTGGGAAGCAGCCAATTTGTCTATTTGCACTCTCAATTCACTTTCACTGACTTTAGAGGAATTGCTTACATCTGTAATTCCTGGAGTGTTTTTAACTATGTCTTCAACTTTGCTGGATATTTCATTTATTGTATCAGTATCCTTACCTAATATTTGGATTGATATGGGTTTGGAACTTCCGGTTCCCGTATCGGATTCAGTTACAGAAAAATCTGTTCCGGATAGAGAAGAAGCACCCCAGTTTCTAACCTCTTTTGCTACCTCCGATTGAGATTTTTTTCTTTCGCTTTTGGGTTTAAGTTCTACATATATGCTTGCGGAGTTTGTATTGCCTCCTCCTGTTATACTGCTTATATCAGAGCCTATAGAAGAATAATACATGGATACTTCGGGAACTTTATGAAGGCGATCCTCAACTTGTTTAACAGCTTTATCCATTTGATTTAAGGTAGAGCCTGAATCAAAAGTCATATTTATGGTAAACATACTCTGATCCGTAACTGGCATGAGTTCAGTACCAATGGCACCCGCTGGTATCAGCAAAATGCTGCCTACTAGGCCTGCTATGCTGAGTAAAAGCACTCTTTTTCTGTGATCCAGACACCATATAAGGGCCTTCTTATATACCACAGTTATGTTATCTATGGAAGAGGAAATTGCATTGAAAATCTTGTATAACCTGCCCTTCTTGAATCTTTCCAGCCTTTCAGAGGATAACTTGCGTCTGTCATCTACTTTGCCAAAGAATCTGGATGCCAGCATAGGAGTTATTGTGAAGGATACAAACAGGGAAAACAATGACGCAACAGCTATAGTAAGACCAAATTCCTTGAAAAATTGACCTACCATACCAGATATAAACGCCACAGGAGTATATACAACTACATCGCAGAGGGTTATTGCAATGGCTGCAAGTCCTATTTCCATACGTCCATCTATGGCAGCGGATTTTGGATCCTTTTTCATGGCCAGATGCCGCTGTATGTTATCCAGTACAACAATAGAATCGTCCACAAGGATACCTATGCAGAGAGATAGTGCCATTAGAGACATCATATTCATGGTAAATTTAAGAACGTACATCATGAAGAAAGTGGATACAAGGGAGGTTGGTATTGCCACTAGAACTATGAGTGAAGATTTCCAGCTCCTTAAAAATATCAATAGTACTATAGCTGTTGTAAATATACCTTCTAGTAAAGTATGTTTTATCTGGGAAAGAGAAGACTTTATAAATGTAGTGCTGTCATAGGCAGTTTCAAGCTTAATGCCACTTGGCAGCTGCTTTTTAATTTTCTCAAGTTCCGCCTTTATATTGTCTACGGCCTCTACTACATTTGCATCACTTTGTTTTTGAACACTTATTCCTATAGTGTTTTTACCGTTGATCCTCATATGCTGATTTTCTTCAGGATATTCCAGGTTGATATCTGCTATGTCAGAAAGACGAACTGTACCTCCGGCGGAAGTGGGTATCAATAAGTTCCTGACTTCATCTATATTTTGAAATTCACTCATAACTCTTACGGATTGATTTAAATTTTCCTGTTTTATCTGTCCGGCAGGAATATTTATATTGTCAGCCTGCAATTTTGAAATCAGTGTATTTGCATTTACACCGTTGAATTCCATGGCAGATTTGTTCAACTTTATTATAAGCTGTTTTTTTTGTATTCCCTGTAGAGTTACATTTCCAACACCCTGCACTTTTTGAAGAGATTCAACTATATTATTTGCCTCATTGTAGAGTTCATCCTGGGATACATTCCCTGATATGGACAGCATCAATACGGACATGGAATTTGTATCTATTTTAAATAATACAGGCTTGTCCGCATTTTTGGGAAGTTGAGATTGGGCATTGTCTATGGCCTTTTGTACGTCTAAAAAGGCTGTGTTCATATTTGCGCTGCTTTTAAAGGTTATAATAGTTTGTCCGATTCCTTCTCTGGATGTAGATTGAATTTTATCAATGCCGCTTATACCTGAAACGGCATTTTCAATGGGTTTTACTACATCACTTTTGATGTCCTCAGCACTGGCACCGGCATATGTAGTGGATATAGAGATTATAGGCACATCGATAGATGGCAGAAGATCCGCCCCAATGTGGGTGTAGCCAAATATACCAAGACCTAATAGGAAAAGTATTAACATCGTTATTGCAGCTGGCCTCTTTACGGATAATTCTGTTAGATTCATTTTAGCCTCCTTTGTGAAGTTATTTGATTTCGGTAATTGTATTTTTAAGGATATAATTACTATATTTTAAAGATACAATTACTATATTATATAGGTTAAATTATAAATGTATGTATATAAAAATTCAAGAAATGATAACAAAATTTATACAATATTAATGTGGACTTAAAATGTATAGAACTTATCAATTTTAATTTTGAAAAATGAAAGAACATCCAGCGCGTTTAATACAGTATAAGTAAATTTTGACGCTAAACTTGTATTTTTCAGTAAAAATGCTCTTATTGATACTGATAATGAAGTTGAAAATTCAAAAAGAGTGTGATATACTAAACATAATTTAGTGGAAGCTATTTTCATATGGTGGAAATAAAATAAAACTTGCAATTGTATGCGGTTTTATAAAATTCAAAAAATTTATTTTAAAAAGTAATTTAGCCAATAAGGGCAATATAAGAATTTATGTTTTTGAAAAGAGGTAATGTTTAAATTGATTAGCGTAGAAGATGATGTGCATCTGAAGCTTGAAAAAAATTGGTGCAAGGGCTGTGGAATATGCGTGGAATTCTGCCCTAAAAGTGTACTGATTTTAAAAAATGGGAAGGTTTCAATTGCAGATGAGGATAAATGTATAAAATGCGGCCTATGCGAACTGCGCTGTCCTGATTATGCAATTTTTTTGGGAGGTAAATAAAGATGGGAAACAATATTAAACTGCTGCAGGGAAATGAAGCTTGTGTAGAAGGAGCAATTGCAGCAGGAATGCGGTTTTACTCAGGATATCCGATAACACCTTCTACTGAAATAGCAGAACTTTCAGCTAAAAGATTACCTATGGTGGGAGGAAAATTTATTCAGACAGAGGATGAAATAGCAGGGATGGCTGCGGCTGTAGGTGCTTCACTTACAGGAGTAAAATCAATGACAGCTACAAGCGGGCCTGGGTTTTCGCTAAAGCAGGAAAATATAGGCTATGCAGCAATGGCCGAAATACCCTGTGTAATTGTAGATGTACAGAGGCACGGCCCTAGCACGGGGCTCCCAACGTCACCATCCCAGGGGGATGTAATGCAGGCAAGGTGGGGCACTCATGGAGATCATCCAATAATAGTGATAACACCCTCTTCAGTCAAAGAAACTTTTGATTTAACAGTCAGGGCTTTTAATCTTTCAGAAAAATATAGAACACCCGTCATATTATTAATGGATGAAATTGTGGCCCATATGAGAGAGGGAATCGAAATTCCTGAACCGGAAAATTTAGAGATTATCAACCGCAAAAAGCCTCAAAAAGGTGATGAGGATTATTTGCCTTACCATGTTAAAGAAGGGGAGCTTGTTCCTCCTATGGCAGTTTTTGGAGAAGGATTCAGGTTTAATGTTACAGGACTTGTTCATACTGAATCAGGGTTCACAACTAACAGCACTGAAGTAGCTGATGTTCTCTGTAATAGGCTTTTAAAGAAGATTGAAGACAATATAGATGATATTGTAACCTATGATGAACTCTATATGAAAGATGCCGAAACTGTAGTGATTTCCTATGGAGGGACAGCAAGAAGCGCCAGAAGTGCAGTAAAACAGGCAAGAAAAAGCGGCCTAAAAGTTGGATTGTTCAGGCCCATAACTATCTGGCCTTTTCCGGAAAAGGCAGTTAAAGAACTTAGTAAACAGGCTAAGAATATAATTGTAGCAGAACTTAACCACGGACAGTTAGCTCTGGAAGTCGAGAGAATTGTGAAGAACAAATCGAGTATTTTTAAAATAGGAAAGATCAACGGTGAAGTTATTACCCCCCAGGAAATACTATCTAAAATCAGGGAGGTAATTTAAAATGGCTAGTACACTGGTTGAAAATTATTTAAGAATGGAAAATTTACCGCATATATGGTGCCCGGGATGCGGACATGGGATATTGATGAGAGCTATTATACAGGCCATAGATAATTTAAAACTGGACAAAAATAAAGTATGTATTGTATCTGGAATAGGCTGTTCTTCAAGAGCTGTAGGATATATGGATTTTAACACACTCCATACTACTCACGGCAGGGCATTGGCTTTTGCCACGGGAGTGAAACTGGCAAATCCAGAGCTTGAGGTTATTGTAATTTCAGGAGACGGTGATGCTGCAGCTATTGGAGGGAATCATCTGATTCATGCGGCCAGGAGAAATATTGACATTACAACGGTTATTTTTAACAACAATATCTATGGAATGACCGGCGGACAGTATTCACCAACTACACCGAGGGGTGATAAGGGAACTACTGCACCTTATGGTACAGTTGACAAACCTTTTGATATTCCGCAGCTCGCTGTAGGTGCAGGAGCAACTTATGCAGCCAGAGGTACTGTTTATCATACGAAGCAGTTGATTTCTCTTATAGAGAAAGGTATCCGGAATAAGGGGTTTTCATTAATAGAGGGTGTGAGCATATGCCCTACATACTATGGAAGAAAAAATAAAAAGGGTTCTGCTGTAAACATGATGAAATGGCAAAGAGATAATGCTGTAAGCATTGATGCAGCAAAAAATCTTTCACCAGAAAAACTTGAAGGGAAGTTTTTAATCGGTGAGTTTAAAAACACTACAGAACCTGAGTATACTGAAGAATATCAGAAAATAATAGATAGATTTGTAAAATAAGTAATTTATAAAGGGGAAATGAATTATGAGCAATAAATTGGAATTGAGGTTGACGGGTTCAGGAGGGCAGGGACTTATCCTGGGCGGAGTTATTTTGGCAGAAGCCGCAATAATGGAGGGTAAAAAAGCTGTTCAATCCCAGTCTTATGGACCAGAAGCCAGAGGAGGTTCCAGCAAGGCTGAAGTTATAATAAGTGATGAGGAAATTGATTTTCCAAAGGTTCTGAAAACGAATTTGCTTTTGACTTTAACACAAAAATCCTGTAATAAATATATTGGATCACTTGATAGTGAAGGGATACTGCTTGTAGATTCATCTGTGATAGTTCCAGGTACTAATAGAGCCGAGAGAGTTGTGCAAATTCCTATATTGGAAACTGCCAATAAAGTAATAGGTAAATCGATGGTAGCCAATATAATTTCGATTGGAGCTATTAATGGCATTTTACACATTGCTTCAAAAAAATCTCTGGAAGCTGCTGTGTTAAACAGGGTTCCGAAGGGAACAGAAGATTTAAATAAACGTGCTTTGGAAACAGGTTATAAGTTGGTTGAAAATTTCAATTCCTTAAAGAAGAATTGCCAGTTGGTAGGATAAATTTTAGTTTGGGAATCCATAGTTTTTAATATTAAGATATTTGCAGTCATTATAAATATTTATAATGACTGCATTTTTTTGGCCTTATATGTGAACAGGACGGTAAAATTATTGTCTGTGTATTAAAAATAGGTTTAATATCTCGTGGAGATAATGCAATATTTTTTATTGTTTAAGTCAAATTTAAGACGTTTTAGAGACATTATATTTGCACTAAAATTAAAAGTAGTTAAATTGTTTTGCTATTTAATTTTAAATTTATAACGGACTGAAAGTTTTGACAGCGGTTAACGCCTAATGAAAAGGGGGATTTTAAACTTGGCAAATATTGATGAATTTGTTTCAAACAATTTTGACTTTTTTCGAAGAAGTCTTGAAGAATTGATTACTAAGAAAGGGGTGAGTTCAACCGGTGAAGGTATACAAGATACCGTAGACTATGTTCAATCACTTTTTATGAATTTGTTGAACACTGAAACTAAAATATTAAAGACAAATGGAAATCCAGCAATATATGCAAGTATGCCGGGAGAAAGCTCATTTACTGTACTATTCTATGGGCATTATGATGTAATGTCTCCAGAACCAGTAGATAAGTGGAATTCAGATCCATTTAAACTTACAGAAAAAGACAGCAAGTTTTATGTCCGTGGTATTGGGGATAATAAGGGACAGTTAATTGCACAAATTTTAGGTATGTATAGCTATTTAAAGTTACATAAAAAATTTCCTTTTAATATAAAATTTCTTGTTGAAGGTGAAGAAGAACAGGGAAGTGTACATTTGCCTAATGTTGTAAAAGAATATGGAGATACTCTCTTAGATACAGATCTTGTTGTGGTTGTTGATGGATCTATACATGAATCTGGACGACCCGTTTTGAGACTGGGAAATAGAGGACTAATTTGTTTTGAAATTAAAGTAAAGGTATCTGATTTTGATAACCATTCTGGAAATGCTGGAAATATTATTAAAAATCCAGTTATATTGCTGAACAAGATTATCAATAAATTATATTCATTTGATAAGGACTGTATTACTATTCCACATTTTTATGATGGTGTTATTAAGCCAACTGAGCTGCAGAAAAAATGGATAGATGCAATACCCTATGACAAGTCGAGTGTGGAAAAGAGATTTGGTGTTTCCAGAATTAAATTTAATAAACGGCAATATTATGATTTACTTATGTTTAATCCAACCTTTAATATTTCTGGAATTTATTCAGGATACTCTGGAGAAGGGACTAAAAATATTATACCTAGTGAGGCTGTTGCAAAATTTGACATACGTTTAGTTAGAAAGCAGAATCCTGTTGAAATCATGTCTAATATTAAGAAAGTAGTACAAGAATTTTCACCATTTGCAACTATACGAGAATTTGTATCATATCCACCAACTATGACTGATTCAAATTCACCTTATATTCAAACAGCTATTAAAGCGCTGGAAGCTGCTTCAGATAAAAAAGCCATTGTGGAGCCAGTTATGGCTGGAACAGTGCCCAATTATGTATGGACGGATATTTTAAAGAAACCAACGTTAACTATACCTTATGCAAATTCAGATCAAAATAATCACGCACCTAATGAAAATATGAATAAATGTGTATTCATTAATGGTATTAAGTCAAGTTATTATTTGATAAAAGAATTCGGAAAAGATTTTTAATATAAATTGGAAAACACTGAACTTTAATAGTTCTATGGCTTTGTAAATAGCTGATTTGATATAAATGAGGGGGAAATTTAATTAGAATGACAAAAAAGAATTCGAAATATTTAATATTTGCATTGCTTTATATAGCCTATTGTATACTGTATGTCGATAGAGCAGCAATGAATATTGCACTTACATCTATAGGTAAAGATTTTGGATTAAATGCATCACAATCAGGGCTGGTTTTAAGTGCTTTTTATATAAGCTACGCCTTTATACAAGTCCCAGGGGGGTGGCTGTCAGATAAATTTGGTTCTAAAGTGGTAATTATCATTTCTATCCTAATGTGGTCAGTATTCACTATGTTTACTGGGTTTTCTTGGTCATTCACATCGTTACTTATAATTCGTTTTATGTTTGGAATAGGTGAAGGGCCTTATACAGCTGCAAGTTTGTCGGAAACATCTGAAGTTTTTGATTATAGGGATCGTTCAAAGGCAACGTCCAGTATGTTATCTTCCAACTATGTGGGCAGTGCAATAGCTCCTATAATTGTGGCGCCGCTTATTATTGCCTTGGGTTGGAGAGCGACTTTCCACATAATTGGAATTTTAGGCATTGCGTTTGTAGCTATTTATTATCTTACAGTTCGTCCAATTAGAAAAAGCAAGGTTATAAGTGATGATAAAAAGATAAATAAGAAAGTTGATTGGAAGGGTATACTCACAAGTAAAATGGTATGGCAATTTATTATTATTGCACTTGGAATTAGTATGGTAAATAAAGGTTTGGATTCATGGATGCCAACTTATTTATTAAAAGTGCTTGACATTAACATAAAGAGTATCTCTTACTTGGTACCACTTCCATTTATTGGTGCAGGTATAGGCGCTTTTAGCAGTGGTTGGATTATGGACAGGTTTTTCAAGAATAAAGAAAAACTTATTATTGCTCTTTCAAGTTTATTAACTATGATTTTTGTTTTCGAAATGTATAATGCCGAATCGCTTGCTTCGGTTATTATTTTTGAAGTAATTACCTATTTCTTCAAGTCAATTACATTTGCATCTACGTACGCATTGTTTAGCAAAATAATAACACAAGATAATTATGGTTCATCAATTGGATTGCTGAATTTTGGAAGCCAAATGGCGGGTTTTATTTCTCCGCTTGCAATGGGTTTCTTGGTTGATATGTTTAATGGATCCTATAATGCAGCTTTTCTATTTTTAGTGTTTTCAGTAGGGGTTGCATTTGTTGTTTCACTTACGTTAAACAGTAATGAAATTAGAAAAAAATCTAAAAATGCTGAGAAATTTGAGATAGAAACAATATAATTTTTAAAAAGGAGTAAGGGTATTATGAAAATTAACAAAATAGTAATGAGACAAGTTCAAATGCCATTTAAAAAAGCATTTGAAACAAGCTTTGATTCAATGAAATTTAAAAATTGCTTAATTGTGGAAATCCATGATGAGGATGGCAATGTTGGATATGGCGAGTGTTCAACTTTTACAAAACCATATTACAATGAAGAATTTATTGATGGTGCTTGGGCACTATTAGAAAATTCATTAATTCCGCAAACGTTAGCAGTTAAAATGGAACATCCAGATGAAACATCTAAATTGTTTTCAAGATACCGTTGTAATGAAATGGCAAAATCATCAATTAACTGTGCACTTTGGGATTTATATGCAAAAGAAAATAAATTGCCATTAGCTAAAGCTTTAGGAGGTACTAAGGACAAGGTCGAAACAGGGGTTAGTATTGGAATTCAAAAAGATGTTCAAAGCTTATTAGATGCAGTTAAAGGATATATTGAAGATGGCTATCACAGGGTTAAAATCAAAATCAAACCTGGAAAAGATGTAGAGTATATGACAGCTGTTAGAAAGAAATTTGGAGATATAATGTTAATGGCTGATGCTAACTCAGCGTATACATTAGATGATGTTGATACATTTAAAAAATTGGATGAACTTGGATTGATAATGATTGAACAACCTTTAGCTCATGATGATATAGTCGATCATGCTGAATTACAGTCCCAAATAAAAACAAAGATTTGTTTGGATGAGAGTATTGTAACACTGGAAGATGCTAGAAAGGCTATTAAGCTTAAAAGCTGCGGAATCATTAATATTAAAGTGGCTAGAGTTGGAGGACTAACTGAAGCTAAAAAGATTCAAAAGTTAGGTTATGATAATGGCATTGGCATTTGGTGTGGTGGAATGTTGGATTCTGGAATAGCTAGAGCTCATAATATTGCGGCAGCAACACTATGGGGATATACTTTACCGAATGATATTGCAGCATCAGAGCGTTATTATGCACATGATATCATTAATCCGATGATTAAGCTTGATGGCACATTTATTGATGTTCCCAAAGGAAGTGGTATTGGCTTTGATCCAGATATTTATTATATGGATAAGTTTACAGTGAAAAAAGCTGTTTACAGCAAAAAAGTTAAATAAAATATTAAAATATTCATAATAGCTGAAGACAAGGAGAGGAGCAAAGATGATAGAGAAAATTAGTAAAAAGGTTGACGAATACAATAATGATATGGCTTTATTACTAGAAAAATTGGTTAATATTGATTCAGGTCGTGATAATCCGGAAGGGATAGACAAGGTTGCACATGCTGTAGGAGATATATTAAATAGTATTGGATTTAAAGTTGAATATTTAGAACATCCAGGAATATGTACTCATGTTTTAGCTCACAAAGAAGGTACTGGAAAGAAAAATGTTATGGTGATAGGTCATATAGATACTGTCTTTTCAAAAGGAACAGCAGCAAAAAGACCTTTTACTATTAAAGAAGACAAGGCTTATGGTCCTGGCGTTTTAGATATGAAAGGCGGTGTAGTTATAGCACTTTCAGCTCTTAAGGCGCTTCACGACTTAAATTGGAATGAAAAAAATATTACTGTACTTTTTTGTGGTGATGAAGAATCAGGTCATCCAGTATTAGATACACCAGAATTATTTACCAAAGAGGCAGAGGGGAAAGATGCTGTATTCAATATGGAAACTGGTTCAGACGATGGAGCTGTAGTTATAGCTAGAAAAGGTGTAATGTATCCTGACATGACAGTAAAGGGAATAGATGTACATGCTGGTAAGGATCCTCAAAAAGGAGCTTCTGCAGTTTTAGAGTTAGCTCATAAAATTATAGCTTTACATAATCTAACAGATTATGAATCAGGCATAACATATAATGTAGGTGTTATTGAAGGTGGTACGGTAGCTAATGCTGTTGCTGGGGAGGCACATGCTAAGATTGATATAAGATTTAAAACCTGTGAACAAGGAGAAAAAGCTCTTGATGATTTAAGAAAGGTTGTAAAAAAGACATATGTACCAGGAACTCATACAACTATTTCTCACGAAAAAGTTTCATTTATGCCTATGGAACAAACAGAAGAAGGAATGAAGCTTTTTAAAGTAGTTCAAGAACAAGGACGTAAGCTTGGAATAGAACCAGAGATAAAACCGATCTTTGTAGGAGGAGGCTCTGATGCTTGTTGGACTACTATGGCGGGAGTCCCATCAGTTTGTGCTATGGGGGCTCGCGGCGAATTAAATCATGGAGAAAGAGAATATATTCAAGTTTATAGCCTTAATGAGCGTGCAAAACTTCTTGCTTGTAGCATAGTTGCTTTTTAAAATAAATAACTAATGCATAATAAGAGCTAAATGAGAAAGTTGGAGTTATAATTTTAAATTTATAATTATATAGATATAACTCCACTTTCTATATATGTAATTAAAATAGGATAAAATGTTTTGAAAATTTTAATTGATAATTGATATAGGAGGAGCATTTATGAATTTAAAATATATAATGGATAGCCCAGGTTTGTGAATAGCATCGTGCTTTACTGTTATTGCAGTTGCTGTTCAAAGTGTAATATTTTTAAAAGCAGCTTTAAAGGAAGCAAAGAGAATAAAAATTCCAAAGGATAAATATGTAAGTGGTATTCGTTCAGCAATTATCACTTCAATTGGACCATCTCTCTCTCCTGCCATTATTCTGATATCTTTAATTACAGTTATTGGAGCCCCTACTACTTGGATGAGATTAAGTGATGTTGGAGCAGCTCGTACAGAATTATCAATGGTCACATTGGCGTCTGGATTACTTGGTGTATCTCCATCATCTGTAGGGTTTGGGATGAAAGCATTTTCTTATTCTGTTTGGGGCATGGCGTTAAATGATTTAGGATGGTTGTTGGTTGCTTTATTTCTTACACATAGAATGAGTAAAGGTGTTAAAATTTTATATTCAAAATATGATCCAAAATGGATAAAACTTTTAATGTTTGGAGCATCTATAGGTTTATTTGCATTTTTACTATCAAGTCAGTTAGTTACTAATACAGGTTTCAAAGTAGATTTCCTAGTGGCTGCTTTTATTTCAGGTATTACTATGTTAATTATGTTGAAATTATTTAAAAGACATCAGAGGCTTAAGGAGTTGTCTTTGGGTATCGCTATGTTAGTAGGAATGTTAGTTACACATGCTATATATTAGGCTTTTATGTTTTATCTAGAGGAGGAAATTATAATGAGTAAGATTGATCAAGAAACTGATTTTAATGGAAAATTAATAAAGATAGGTATAATTAGTTTATGTTTTGCAATAATAGCTAACTTTATTCCTGCGTTATATTTATGGATAGCTTATGGAGTAATACCTTCAGGAAAGGATATTTTAAAGATATGGGGACTGGCTGCAGGAACATTTGGTATATCTTGGATTGTACAGCCAATTGCATACTATAGTATTCTAGGAACGAGTGGAACATACATTGCCTGGTTATCAGGTAGTGTTGCAGATATTAGGCTTCCTGCGGTTACAATGGCTCAAGAGGTATCAGGCGTGGAATCAGGAACTCAAAGGGGAGATGTTATGTCAACAATAGGAATAGCTAGCTCAGTTTTAGTTTCTATTACTTTTATTACTATTTTTACGTTTATTGGTTCCGAAATATTATATGTTTTACCTAAATTTGTTATAGATTCATTTAACAAAAAGGGCGTAATTCTCCTATCTTCTATAAGTGGGAG